>CAXMLU010000340.1:0-1948 GCA_964194255.1 uncultured bacterium | reverse complement strand
GGGCTTCCGGGACTTCGAGCTCGGCGGGCGGATCGCGCTGAACACACTGCAGGTCGTACATCGGCGGGCGCGGCGCATCGTGGAGCTTCCGTGCGTGGCTACCGATCCCCACGTGTCGGTCGGCGCAGCCATCGTCGCCGACCTCGAGGTGGGCAAAGTCGTCCTGGTCGATGTCAGCGGCCTCGGCCCCACCGAGGAGGTGCTGGTGGCGTCGTTCCTGACCCGCCGGATCCTCGACACATGGTCCAACGCCTACCTCTCCGACCCCGAGTTGCACGAGCGGCTTCCGGTCGTCGCCGTCGTCCTGGAGGAAGCCCAGCGGGTGCTGGCCGGCAACAAGGACCGGGAATCGAACGTCTTCCCCCGGGTGGCACGGGAGGGCCGCAAGTTCAAGGTCGGGCTGTGCGCCGTCACCCAGCAGCCCAAGCTCCTCGACGACGAGTTACTCAGCCAGTTCAACACCTTCTTCATCCTCGGCTTGGCCGACGAGAAGGACCGCTCCATCCTGCGGGCCTCCTCCAAGCAAGACCTGGCGGCTCTCGGCCCGGAGATCCAGACCCTCATGCCCGGCGAGTGCCTGGTCGTCAACCTGGCCGCGCCCTTTGCCGTCCCGGCGCGCGTGCACCTCTATGACGACGTTGTGCGCAACTGCCCCGCCCCGCCGGCCCCCCGGATGGTCGCCACGCCCAACGTGGCGGCCCTGGTGGACTGAGCCATGCGGGTCGCGGCCATCGGCGACGCGCACCTCGGCCGGTCGTACTACCCGTTCACCACTCCGGAAGGGGTGAACCAGCGCGAGCGCGACTTCGAGTTGTCATTCGAGGCCGCCGTCGAGACGGCGCTGGCCCAGGCACCCGACGTGGTGGTGTGGCTCGGCGACATCTTCGACCACCCCCGACCCACCTATCGCAGCTACCGGATCGCCCAGCGGGCGCTGGTCCGGATCCGCGAGCACGGCGCGGCGTGCGTGGTCATCAGCGGCAATCACGACACCCCCCGCCTCCCGGGCACCGGCAGTCCGTACTCGGTACTGGCCGACACGTTCCCCGAAGTCCACTTCGCCCACCGGCTGGCCTACGAGCGCTTCGAGTTACCGGGACTTGTCGTGCACGCCGTGCCGCAGATGCTCACCGTGGAGGCGACGCTCGAGGCGTTGGGTGAGGCCGACCGCCAGCGCAGCCTGGACCGGTCCAACCTTCTGCTCACCCACCCCCGCGTCACGCAGGTCCAACCGCGTTACGCCGACATCAACGAGATCGAAGTAGATGCCGGCATGCTGCGAGCCGACTTCGTTCTCCTTGGCCACTACCATGTCCACACCCGCGTGGCCGATCGCGTCTGGTACGCGGGGTCGACGGATTCGTTTTCCTTCGCCGACGATCCCGAACGGCCGAAAGGCATCGTCGTGCTCGACACCGACACGGGGACGTGCCTGCACGTGCCAGCGACCGGGCAACGGCCGCTGGTGACCCTTGAGACGGTGGTGGCCAACGGACTGTCGCCCGCCGAGGTCGAATCGCTCGTACTCGAGCGGGCCGCCGGTGTCCCGGAAGGAGCCGTGGCCCGCCTGTACCTTGACAATGTTGATCCCGAGGCCTACCGCTTGCTCGATCTCCAGGCCGTGCGCGACGCGGCCCGGGCCGGTCTGTATCTGAAGGTCGAGCCCACGTTCACGATGGTCGACGCCAACGTCGAGCTGCCCGATCTCGATGCCATGGGCGCCCGATGGGATCGCTATCTGAACGATCAGGACCTGACCGGCTTCGACCGGGACCGCCTCCGCCGGATGGGCCAGGAGTACCTGGAGCGGGCGGTAGAGGAAGCGGAGTGAGCCGCCGGTGAGGATCACCCGCCTGTACCTGCGGAACTACCGCGTCTACGAGGAGCTCCTCGAGCTCGAGTTGCCGCCCGGACTGGTCGGCATCTATGGCCCCAACGGCGCGGGCAA
>CAXMLU010000339.1:0-6223 GCA_964194255.1 uncultured bacterium | reverse complement strand
AGATGTGTATAAGAGACAGATGTGAGCGGTATCCCCCAGCCGGCCCCGCCGCTCGACCAGTAAATACGCGACAATTGTTCCCTTCCCAGCTATGTCCTCCTCCGCCGACCAACTCCACTTCGTCGCCGAATCCGTTGTGGCTCCGGTGACGGGCCGAGGGGTGGCCCTCGGTCCGACCACCCCGACCACAACCACAGCCCCGACCGTTCCGCCCAGCTCACCCGGACACCCGTCGCCCGGCCCGCCGCGACCCGCTCCGGGACCACGGGGGTGCCGGCACCGGTACCGGTGCCGCCTACGGTTCCGACCCTCCGGCCGGTAAGTACAGGAACGCCGGTGGATCCGATCATCAATCCGCTCATCGATACCGTGAACACGCTGCCCGTCCTGCATTAACTTCTGGCCCGATGGCAAGAGTGCTGGTCGTCGACGACGAAGAAGGCATACGGGTCCTCTGTCGCGTCAACCTCGAACTCGAGGGCTACGAAGTCCTCGAAGCCGGCGACGGCCCCACCGCCCTCGAGCTGTCGCGGTCGAAGCGGCCGGACCTGATCTTCCTCGACATCATGATGCCGGGAATGGACGGCTGGGAGGTCTTGAACGAGCTCAAGGCCGACCCGGAGACAGCATCCATCCCGGTGGTGATGATCACCGCGCGCACTAGCGAGGCGGACCAGATCAGGGGCTGGGGCGGCGGCATTATGGAGTACCTGGCCAAGCCGTTCAACCCCCAGCGGCTCGTCGAGTGGGCCGAGCAGGCGCTCATCCCGCGAGAGGCAGACGCGGAGAAGCAGCGCCGTCAGCGGATCCTCGAGCAACTGCGTCTTCTTCAGGAGCTGCGCCGCCAGCCGTGAGCGCGGCGGTCCCTCCGGAGGGCCCGCGGCCGTCGTACGCTCGGGGCATGTCCGACGATCGCCAAGAACAACAGCTCTCCGCTGAGGTGGTCGCGCAACAGGGGTTTGGGACCTCACGGCGCGGCTTTGACCGCGATGAGGTGCGCGCCTTTCTTTCCCGGGTGGCCGAACAGCTACGCGCCACCGCGGCGCGCGAGCGCCAGCTGCAAATTCAGCTGCGCGACGCCGAGGAGCGGGCCGCCCATCCCGACATCGACGAGGCCAGCATGTTTGGGGAGGAGACGGCCCGCATCCTGCGCAGCGCCCAGGAAGCGGCCGCCGACATCCGGGCCAAGGCCGAGGAGCACGCCCAGAAGGTGCTCGAGGACGCCCACCAGCAGGCGACGGCGATGCGCCAGGAGGCGGAGGGCATTCTCGACGCTCGCACCCAGGAAGCCGCCAGCGCGGCGGAGGCGCTGCGCCGCGAGGCCGACCAGGAGGCGGAGCGGATGGCGGCCCGGGCCCAGGCCGAGGCCGAGGCGCTGATGGCGACGGTCAACGCCCGGGCCCAGACCACGGTCCAGGAGGCCGAGGCAAGGCGCGACCGAGTCCTCAACGACCTGGCCCGGCGGCGGCTGGTGGCGGCCACCCAGGTCGAGCAGCTGCGGGCCGGCCGCGAACGCCTGCTTGACGCCTACCGCACCGTGCGGCGGACGCTGGAGGAGGTGACCGACGACCTCCAGCGCGCCGACGCCGAAGCGCGCGCCGCGGCCGAGGCGGCCGGCCGCCGGCCGCCGCCCCCGGAAGCGGTAACCGAGGCCTACCCGCCGGCGCGTGAGCCGGAGCCGGCGGCCGCACCCGAGGCGGCCGCCGAGCCAGAGCCGACCGCCGAGTCGGAGCCGGTCGCCCCGCCGGAGGCGGCGGTCGAGCCGGAGGCGGCGGGGGAAGCGGTCGGGACCGAGGAGCCGCCCGCCCTGGACATCGTGGAGCCGCCCTCGGCCGACGAGGGGGTCCGGATCATCCGGCCGGAGAGCACCCCGGCGCGTCCGGTGGACGAGGTGTTCGCCCGCATCCGGGCCGACCGGGCCGGTGCGGTCGACGAAGCCGCGCCGGCCGAAGCCGAAGAGCCGGCCGACGCGCCCGAGGCCGCCGTCACCGACGCGGATGAGGCGCGGCTGCAACAGCGCGAGGTCGCCCTCGAGAAGGTGGAGGCCAGCTTGGCCCGCAAGCTCAAGCGGGCGCTCCAGGATGAGCAGAACGAGTTGCTCGACCGCCTACGCGGCCTGAAAGCGAAGCCGGCCGCCAACCTCGTTCTGCCCGACGCATCCGCCCACGCCGAGCGCTATGCGGAAGCCAGCCGGGAGCTGCTCGGCCAAGCTGCGGCCGCCGGTTCCGAAATTGTCGGCACCGGCGACGGGCCGCCGGCTAAGCCGTCGCTCGACGACCTGGCCTCCGAGCTGGCCATCGCCATCGTCGACCCGCTCCGCCGCCGGCTCGAGCGGGCGTTCACCGACGGCCACGACGATGACCCGTCCGTGCTGGCCGAGCGGCTCGGCGCGGCCTACCGCGAATGGAAGACACAGCGCATCGAGCAGGTGGCGGCCGATCACGTTGTCGCCGCCTTTACGCGGGGCACGTTTGCTGCGCTCCCGGAGGGGACGACGGTGCGGTGGGTCGTGTGCGACGTCGACGGACCCTGCCCCGACTGTGATGACAATGCTCTGGCCGGAGCGCTGCCCAAAGGCGAGGCGTTCCCCACCGGGCAGCTCTACCCGCCCGCCCATGCCGGCTGCCACTGCCTCCTGGCGGTTGAGGTCGTCCCGGCGGACTGACCCTTTCTCCGCCCCTGCCACGGAGAAGGAGGTCACACCCCAGTAGAGTCGGCGAAATGCGTTCCCCTGCCGACCTGCCGCGCCGCCAGCGGCGCTTCTCCCGGGGCCGGCTCTGGCTCGTTCTCACCGTTGTCGTGCTGTTCGTGTTGGTCACGTCGCTGCGTTCGATCGCTGGCTTCTACACCGACTACCTGTGGTTCAAAGAGCTGCACTTCGGGCCGGTGTTCACCACCATCCTCATCGCCCAGATCACGCTGGCCGTGCTGTTCACCGCGTTCTTCTTCGCCCTGCTGCTCACCAACCTGACCATCGCCGATCGGATCGCGCCTCGCTTTCGGGCCATCGGGCCGGAGGACGAGTTTGTCCAGCGTTACAAGGAGGCCATCGGCCCGCATGCGGGCAAGGTTCGCTTAGGCGTCGCCATCGTCTTCGCCCTCTTCGCCGGCTTCGGCACCCGCGCGCAGTGGAACAACTGGATCCTGTTCCGGCATGGTGCCAGCTTCCCGGTGTCGGACCCGCAGTTCCACAAAAACATCGGCTTCTTCGTCTTCAAACTGCCGTTCATCAAGTTCCTGATCAACTGGTGGTTCGTAGCCATCGTCATCACGGCGGTGATCACCATCGTCGCCCACTATCTCAACGGCGGCATTCGCCTCCAATCGCCCGCGCAGCGGGTGACCCCTCAGGTCAAGGCGCACATCTCGGTGCTGCTCGGGGCCCTGGCCCTCGTCAAGGCGTTCAGCTACTACTTCGAGCGCTTCGAGCTGGATCTGTCCTCTGCCCATGTCGTGAACGGAGCGACCTACACCTCGGTGCACGCCGATCTGCCGGCCAAGAGCCTGCTCATTCTCATCGCGGTCGTGGCCGCCGGCCTCTTCATCTACAACATCTTCCGCAAGGGATGGTTCCTGCCTGGCATCGCCGTGGCCCTCTGGGGACTGGTATGGATCCTGGTAGGGGCGGTCTACCCGGCCCTCATCCAGAGCATCACGGTGAAGCCATCGGAGCTGAACAAGGAGCGGCCGTACATCGCTCGCAACATCGCCGCCACCAGGGCGGCATTCGGACTCACCGATGCGCAGACGATCGCCTTTCCGTACGTCAATACGCTGAGCCCGTCCTCCCTCGATCCCAATGGACCCAACGCCGCCACTATCGCCAACGTCCGGTTGTGGGACCCCAAGTTCATCGCTGACACCTACGCCAAAGAACAAGAGATTCGCGCCTACTACAAGTTCAACACCATCGGCATTGACCGCTACTTGTTCAACGGCAAGAAGACCGAGACGCTGGCAGCCGTGCGGGAACTGAGCCCCGCCGACGTTCCATCCAATAGCTGGGTCAACCAGCATCTGGCGTACACGCACGGTTACGGCGGCGTGCTCTCCCCCGCCAACGCGGCTACGGCGGACGGCAAGCCCGTATTCGTCACCCAGAACGTGCCTCCGCAAACGGTGTCGGGATCGGGCGCCCCCGTCCTCACCCAACCGGCGGTGTACTACGGCGTGAACGTCCCCGGCTTCGCCGTCGTTAACACGGGCCAGCCGGAGCTCGACTACCAGCGGGTGGACACCGGTAACAACGTCACGACCAGTTATCAGGGCACCGGGGGGGTGCCGGTCGGATCGGCTGTCTCGTTCCGTCGTTTTGCATTTGCCCTCCGCTTCGCCGATCCCAACATGGTCATCTCCGGTCTCATCAACTCGCACTCGCGGGCCATCTACGTGCGCAGCGTGGCCGACCGGATCCGCAAGGCGGCGCCCTTCTTGAAGCTCGACAAGGATCCCTATCCGGTGATCCTCGGCGGCCGCGTGGTCTGGGTCCAGGACGCGTACACCGTTACCAGCCGCTATCCCTACTCCCAGACCGCCGATCTGAACCGGATCGACCCCAACAGCGGACTGTCGACATCCTTCAACTACGTACGGAACTCGGTGAAGGCAGTAATCGACTCCTACGACGGCTCGGTCACGCTCTACACGGTGGACAACACCGATCCCATCCTGAAGACCTACGAGCGGGCGTTCCCCAAGCTGTTCACCGACGGGGCGAAGATGCCCGCCGAGCTGCAACAACACCTGCGTTACCCGGAAGACCTGTTCCGGGTGCAGACCAACATGTTTGGCCGCTACCACATCACCGACACCAACGGTTTCTACAGCGCCGGTGACGCGTGGAGCATCGCCCAGGATCCGGGCTCGGGATCGCCGAGCGCCATTCAGCAGACCCAGACCACCGGGCCGGGCGGGCAGATCATCTCCACCCAGCGGACTCGGATGGACCCGGCCTACCTGATCCTCCGCCTCCCCGGTACCGACCAGAAGGAGAGCTTCCTGGTCCTGCAGCCGTTCGTCTCGTCGTCGAACAGCGACAAGCAGCAGAACCTGACGGCCTTCATGACGGCCCAAAGTGACGTGGGCGACTACGGGAAGCTTAAGGTGTTCACCGTTCCGCGCGGCTCGCCCATCGACGGCCCCGCGCTCATCAACGCCACCATCACGGCTTCGCCAGGTATCTCTGAGGAGATCAGCCTGCTCAACCAGCAGGGCTCGTCAGTGAAGCTCGGCAATGTGCTCGTGATCCCCATCGACAATTCCATCCTCTACGTGCAGCCGCTGTACGTGCAGTCGACCCAGAACCCCGTGCCGGAGCTGCGCAAGGTCATCGTCGTGAACGGGAACCGGGCCGCCATGCAGGACACCCTGGCCCAGGCCCTGGCCGCGCTGGTGCCGGGAAGTGCGCCCCTGACCCAAGAGGCCCAGAAGCCCGGAGGTACCACGCCGACCACCCCGACCACCACCACGCCGGGTACGCCGAGCGGTCCAACCACGACGACCGCGCCTCCGACTCTCGCCACCCTGGTGGCTCAAGAGCAGCAGGCGTTCGCCGACGCCGACGCCGCCCTCAAGGCGGGCGACCTGGCCACGTACGCGGCCGACATCAAGAAGGCCGAGGCTCTGGCGAAGCAGATCGCCGCCCTGGAGGGGGTCCCGCCGCCGACGGCCACCACGGCTCCGCCCACCACGTCCACCACGAGCACCACGCTGCGGGGGTAGTTCGCCTGGGCTCAGACGGTCGCGGCTCTCGGCAGGTCGTCGGGGACCGTGTCCATATGGTCGGAAAGGTCGAGGACCGTCTCGGCCAGCATCCGGACGCGCCGATCCTGGACTCGCTCCGGGCGGACCGCCAGCCGGTCGATCTCCCCGCGCAGCTCCACCGCGACGCGGGCCAGCTCGGCGGCCAGCCGGGCCGAGTGGAGCCGGACCTGGAGGACGTCGTCGTGGGACGGGCCGTCGAGGGCGGCCTCAACCGTCTGGTCCAACCGGCGCTCGAGCCGTTCCAGGCGGCCGTCGAGCTGGGCGGCGTGAACGGCCAACGTGACCAGCACTCGCTCGATTCGGGGTGTCAACGGCACGATTTCGGCGGACACGGTGGCGACCGACATCAGACGGCGGCGACGCGGCCAGCGCATGGCGGCAGGGTAACCGGCCAAGCGGGAGCGCCGGTGGACCGTGGTATCTTTTCCTTCCCGCCGCGGGGTGGAGCAGTCTGGTAGCT
>CAXMLU010000338.1:0-2067 GCA_964194255.1 uncultured bacterium | reverse complement strand
TCGGCTACGGGTTCATCGGGATCGGCTCGGTCGGGTTCCTGGTTACGGGGGCCGGTCTCAGCGGGCTGTGGTTGGCCGCCATCGGGTGGTTCCTCCTGTCGGCCGGCAGGGAAGAAGCGAACATGGCCAGGTGGAACCTCCCGGGGTCCAACCCCACCGGGTCGAGCGCCTTCCCGCCGGTCACCCCCTCGCTGGCCGGGATACGGGTCCGAGACGCGATGACGCTTGATCCCCTGACCGTTCCTGCCTGGGTGACCCTCGATCAGCTGCTGGCCGAGGGGGTGTACCGGAGGCCGTTGTCGTCCTTCCCGGTGGTCGACGCGGCGGGAACGTTCGTCGGCTTGATCACTCTGGCCCGGATCCGGCCATTGCCCGTCGACCGGCGCATGTGGACCACGGCTGGCCAGATCGCCGTCCCTGCTGCCGATTGTCCGACCTGCGCCCCCGATGACGATCTGGCCGCCGTCGTCACGAGGATGGCCGGCTCTCCAGATCGGCGGGCCGTGGTACTCGACAACGGCCGGGTGGTCGGCATTGTCTCGCCCTCCGACGTAGGTCGCGCCGCGGCGCGTGTCGGTGCGGCGCACGCCGTCCCCGCCGTCTGAGCGGCTCCTTAGAGCGCATCGAACATTTGTTCGACTAGACTGGACCGGTGGTTGGGGCCGCGACGATCCTCCACGCCGATCTGGATGCCTTTTACGCCTCGGTCGAGCAACTGCTCGATCCGTCTTTGCGAGGCTGCCCGGTCGCGGTCGGTGGGGGTGTGATCCTCGCCGCGTCGTACGAGGCCCGGTCCTATGGCGTTCGCGGCGGGATGGCCGGATGGCGGGCCAAGCAGTTGTGTCCGCAGTTGCGTTTCGTGGCCGGGCACTTCCGCGAGTACCAGGCACTTGGTGATCGCGTCATCGACGTCTTCCGCGATTTCACGCCCCTGGTCGAGCGGATCTCGATTGACGAAGCGTTCCTGGACGTCCGCGGATCGGTCCATCTGTTCGGGTCGCCCACGCAGATCGCCATCGAGATTCGGCGTCGAGTGCGGGCCGAGATCGGTTTGGCCGTGTCCGTTGGCGTAGCCCGCACGAAGCATCTGGCCAAGGTCGCCTCCCAGGTCGCCAAACCCGACGGCGTGGTGGTGGTCGAGCCCGACGTGGAGCGCGAGTTCCTCCGTCCGCTTCCCGTCGAGTTGATGTGGGGGGTCGGGCCGGCCACCGCCGTTCGCCTGGCGGAGCGAGGCATTCGCACCATCGGCGATCTCGCGGTGACACCGTCGCGGGCGCTCGAGCACCTCCTTGGTCGAGCCGTTGGGAGCAAGCTGGGGTCACTGGCGGTCAATCACGATCCGCGCCAGGTCGAGACCAGCCGACGGGCCGCGTCAGTCGGGGCGCAGTCGGCGTTTGGCCGCCGCTTGGCCACGGCGGAACTGGTCCGCGCCGCGCTTGGGTATCTCGCCGATCGGGTTGGTGGTCGACTCCGGGCCGCGGGCCGGGCCGGGCGCACGATAACGGTCCGAGTTCGGTTCGTCGCCCTGCACTCGGTGACTCGCTCGATCACCCTCCCGGTGGCCGTATCCGCGACGCGAATGTTGGCGGAGGTGGCCGAGGAGTTGGTGAACGTCGCTCTTGTCGACCATCCCGATCGTAGCGAGATCACCCTGCTTGCTATCTCGGTGTCCAACCTCATTGTGGAGCCGGCGCTCCAGCTCGAGTTGCCTCTCGCGCTCGGCGACGATGCCCACCGCCCGGGATCCAATGCCGGCTCGGCGCGGTGGGCCCTCGACCGATCGATGGATGCGGTACGGGATCGGTTCGGTCGGAGCGCGGTTGGCTATGCGACGGTCGTCTTCTCCGACCTCTCGCTCGTGCCCGAGGAGTTCCGCGAGTTGGTCGAGCACGACGGCTGAGCCGAGCCGACTGTCGTTCCGAACTGGCCCGAGCCGACCCGACTGGCGTTCCGAACTGGTCCGCAGGAGCGTTCGCGACCGACCGGGCCGACCGGCTGGCGATTCGTGCGGTCCAGACTCACCATCGCCATCCAGTTCGCCCGCCATCCCGTTCGCCGCCAACCAGT
>CAXMLU010000337.1:0-9091 GCA_964194255.1 uncultured bacterium | reverse complement strand
CTCTACGCCGAGGCGGGCGTGACCGGTCACGCGTTCATCCATACCCTCAGCCTCGATGCGGGCTGGGTGTTCTGCCTTGACCTCCCGGCCACCTTAGGGTTCAACGCTCTTGGCGCCTCGCCGTCTGGCGGCACGATCACCTTGTCTCCGGACGGCGCCACGCTCTATGTCGCCGGACCCAATGGTGAGGTGGCCGTCGTCGACACGAACACGCTCACCATCCGAGGCACGGCTACCCTTAGCGCCCTTCGGGCCGGTGCACGAGCAGGGGCGCCGTTCGCTGCCGCCGGCCCCGGCTACGTGTGGATCACCCGAGGCAGCCAGGCCGAGCGGGTCGACGCCAGGTCGTTGGCGGTGTCCTCACCCATCACGCTTCCGGCCGGCGCCACCGGGCTGGCCACCACCGTCGATGGAACCGGGGTACTTGTCACCGCTCCGGGCCGGTTGCTCGCCCTCGACGCGGCCAGCGGGCGGGTCGTGACCGACCTGGTCGCACCGTCTCTGTCGGCCGGGGCGGCCATCGGTCGCCTCCACGCCGCCTGACGCCCCGTTAGCGGTGAGGGACCGAGTGACGGCGGTCATCCGCGGAGCCGGTCAAGCGATCGCGGCGCCGCTCACGCCACGAGCGCCGCACGGTTGGGACCTGAAGATGGGGTCCCATCGCCGCCGCCGCCTGCTCCCGAGTCGTGAAGAGTGCGCTTCGCCAGCCGCACGAACACTTCAGGCCCCAGCCGCGGCGATCGGCCCCGACCACCGAGTAGGGACCTTCCCCGAGATTGTGACCAGCCGATTCCACGTACTCACCCCATCGGCAGGGCGCCGTCATTCATGAAGACCCGTCCTCTACGGTCAGGCTAGGCGGGCGGTTCCGAAAGGTGCCCAAAACCCTCGATACCTCGTAATTCGCCTGAGCCGGACTCTACGCTCCTAAGCCGCAGACTCTGAGGTGCCGATGAGGATCACGTGCCGGTTCGCTTCGCGTCCGACTGGTGTGGCCGATCCGGCTGGGCCGCGCCGTGGTTTCCGTCGCGGGGCCGTCGGTGAGCGCTCCCCCCGTCGAGGGGCTGTTGGAGGGCCTCGCCCATCGGCTGCCCGTCGGCCTGCTGACGTGTCGCGATGGCTCAATCACCTATGTGAATCAACTGGCTCTCGACATGCTCGGCGTGGGCACGCTCGATGAAGTGCTGCGCCGGCCGTTCTTGGATTTCATCGACCCAGAGTTCCGTTCCCTTGCCAAAGAGCGAGGCAACCGGCTGATCAACGGGCAGGTACCCTCCCAATCTCGGGTTCGTCAGCGCATCCTCCGAGCGGACGGGACGACCCTGGATATCGAAGTCATCACCCTGCCGTTCGAAGACCCGCTCGGCGGCGGGACGTATTCGTGGGCCGTCGATGTGACCGAGCAGGTGCAGGCCGAGCGAGAGCTCCAGGTCAGCGAGCAGCGCTGGCGCTCGCTCGTAGAGAACGCGTCGGACATCATCGCCATCCTCAACACCGACGGCACACTGCGCTTCGCCACTCCGGCGGCGGGGCGGATTCTCGGCTTTGAACCGGGCGCCAATGACGGTCGCAACCTTGCCGACTTCATCCACCCGGACGATCTGGCGGACGTCATTACGAACATGGCGACGGTGCTCGAGTCGGACGGAGCCCAGATCCGCACCGAGTTCCGGGTCCAACGTCCCGACGGCAACTGGGCGTGGCTTGAATCGATCGGAACGAACCGGCTGAACGACACGGCCGTGAACGGGATCGTGTGCAACGTCCGGGATGTCACAGACCGGAGGGCGGCCGAGGACGCTCTCCGCTTCCAGGCGACCCATGACGCCCTGACGGGTCTTCCCAACCGCGCCGCACTCACCACCGCCATCGCCGCCCGCACGGAGATTTCGGACGAGAGCGCCGCCTTGCTGCTCTTGGACCTGGATGGCTTCAAGGACATCAACGACGGGCTCGGCCACGATGTCGGTGACCGGGTCCTCCAGGCCGTAGGCCAACGCCTGAACGAACGAACCCGACCCGGTGACCTCGTCTCTCGCCTCGGCGGCGATGAGTTCGCCATCTGGCTGACCGGACCGGGAGCCCGGCAGAACGCCACCACCGTGGCCAGCACACTTCTGCAGGCACTCGCCGAACCGTTCGAGCTCGACGGGAGTTCGCTCATGCTGGCGGCCAGCGTCGGGATCGCCTACCTGCCCGACCACGGCACCACGCCAAAGACCCTCCTCCAAGCGGCAGACGTAGCCATGTACCGCGCCAAGGAGACCGGCATGTCCTGGGCTATCCATAGCAGCGATGACCTTCGGGAGCGAAGGCACCGTCTCACCGTGGTTTCCCAGCTCCGGCGGGCGATCGACGAGGGCGTCCTCGAAGTCCACTATCAGCCCCAGATCGAATTGGCCACGGGGGCCATCCTGAGTGTCGAAGCCTTGGTGCGCTGGGGCCCACAGCTCGGGGGGCCGATGATGCCCGACGAGTTCATCCCTTTGGCGGAGCGTACGGGGCTCATCCGACCGCTGACCGACTACGTTCTCCGGCGATCGCTCGCCCAGTGCCGGCGATGGCGGGCCGAGGGCTTCGACATCACCGTGGCCGTAAACTTGTCCGCTACCAGCCTGCGCGATCCGACCCTTGTCGATACCGTTCGCTCGGCCCTCGCCGATGCCAGCCTGCCCGGATCATGCCTCACGCTGGAGATCACCGAAACCGGCCTCGCCGACACCACCAGTGCCGCCATTGGATTGATGACCCAACTACGGCAACGAGGGGTCCGGCTGTCCATCGACGACCTCGGAATCGGGTACTCGTCGCTCTCCTACCTCAAGCGATTGCCTGTCAACGAGGTCAAGATCGACAAGTCCTTCCTGCTCGAGATGACCGACGACCGCGACCGGGCCGTCATTAAATCCCTCGTCGAGGTCGGCCATAGCCTCGGCCTCACGGTCGTGGCCGAAGGCGTCGAGACGACCGAGGCGGCAGCCTTTCTCACCAGCCTCCGCTGCGACCTGGCCCAGGGATATCTGTACTGCCGCCCGCAGCCGGCCTCTGATCTCACGGCCTGGCTGCTGAACCACGCTCCCGCCACCTCCGCCGCCACGGAGCGACTGCGTTCCCCCGCAGTGCCCCCTCGATATCGCCCACCGGGACTAGGCCTGTCCCAAGTTCGTCCGGTGGTTCGACCGAGGTAGCGTGCCCTCATGGACATCGGGGCGATCCTGACCGAGGCACCGCTCGCCCCCCCTTCCGATGTCGCCGGGGTTCTGGCGGACGTGCTGACCGCCGATGGCGTCGTCCGGGTGGAGCTCTACCTGGTCGGCTACGAGCGGTCCGAGCTGCACCCGGTCGCCGACGCCTCTCGGGACAAAGGCCCCCGCACCAGCCTGGGCGTGTCGACCACGTTGGCCGGACGGGCCTTTCTGGACCAGGAGGTGATGGTTAGCAACGGTGGCACCGGCTGCCACGTGTGGATTCCGATTGTGGACCGCAGCGATCCGCTCGGCGTGCTCGAGCTCGAGTTGTCGTCGGATGAGCCCGGGGAACTCGCCGGGTTCCGAGCGCTAGGACAGCTGGTTGGAATGCTGGTCCGGACGTCCAGCCGTTACTCCGACACCTTCGAGATCCGCAGGCGCGGTGCGACCATGAACCTGGCCGCGGAGATGCAGTGGACCCTCCTTCCTCCCCTGAACTTCTCCGGTCAGGGATTGCAGATCAGCGGGCAGCTCGAGCCGGCCTACGAGATCGGGGGGGATGCTTTCGACTACGCCCTCAACGGAACGAAGGCCTTCGTCGCCGTCCTCGACGCCATGGGTCATGGTCTGGAGGCCGCCGAAGCCGTCTCACTCGCGCTGGGCACGTACCGGTACTGCCGCAGGAACGAGCTCAGTCTGGTCGAGACGGCCACCACCATCGATGTAGCCATTTCTCACCTTCACCGGGCCGAACGATTCGTGACCGGCCAGCTCTACGAGATCGATGCAACCGACGGAAGCGTCCGCTGGATCAACGCCGGTCATCCGGGCCCCATGCTGTTCCGCGGTCACCGCGCCATCGAGGCCCCGGACATCGACATTGCGGTCCCGTTCGGGCTCGGAACCCATGTGGCCGAGATCGGCGAGTTCACGATGCAGCCAGGCGACCGCCTCCTTCTCCTCTCGGACGGCGGCCCGGAAGCCCGCCCGGACGGCGGTGAAGAGCTCGGACTTGATCGCATCTGCGAGGCCGCCGAAGCAGAGCTCGGCAGCGGCCGATCGGCTCCGGAAATGGTGCGACGGCTCATCCGGGCAGTACTCGCCCACAGGTCATCGACGCTGGAAGACGACGTCACCTTCGTGCTCATCGGATTCGACCCCGACGGGCGCGACGACGCGGCGAGCCGTTCGGCCCGATCTCCCGCTTCGCTTCCCTGATGCGGCGCGCCGTCGCCGTTCCCTCGGCCGAAGACGTGACCGCGGCCGCGACGCTCATTCGTGAGCACCTGGCGGTCACCCCGCTGGTGCCGAGTCCCGTTCTGGGCGACGAGATCTACCTCAAGCTGGAGACGCTGCAACCCACCGGCTCGTTCAAAGTTCGCGGCGGATTGGTGGCGGTGGCCCACAGCCACCGGGCCGGGCTGTCGGTACTGGCCGCTTCCGCCGGCAACCATGGACTCGGCGTGGCCTACGCGGCGGCGACACTCGGAGTAGAGGCAACTATTGTCATACCGGCCAACGCATCCCGGGCGAAACGTCGGGCGTTGGATCGCTTTCCCATCCACCTGATCACCCACGGTGAGAGCTACGACGAGACCGAGATCTTCGCCCTCAACATGGCCGCCGACGGTTACCGGTTCATCTCTCCGTACAACGACAGTGACGTCATCGCCGGCAACGGCACGCTCGCGATCGAGATCCTGAGTCAAGTGACCGAACCGCAGGCAGCGGAGGCAACGGTGGTGTGCCCGGTCGGAGGCGGGGGGCTGGCATCGGGACTCGGCCTGGTCGCGTCCCAGCACCCGGGTCTGCGGGTCGTAGGTGTTGAGGCCGAGCTCTCCGCCGCGTTCCGGGCCGCGCTACAGGCGGGAGAGGTGTCCCCCATCACCGTCGGAGCCACCCTGGCCGACGGTCTGGCCGGCAACCTCGAGCTTGGAAGCGTGACAGTCGAGGTGGTGAGGGACTACGTCGCGGAGCTGGCGGCGGTGTCCGAAGCCGACATCGTCGACGCCATCCGGTTCCTGGTTACCGAGCATGGCGTCGTCGCCGAGGGTTCGGGCGCGGTTGCGGTGGCCGCCTTGCTCGCCGGTCACGTCAAGCCCTCATCGGGGACGGTGGTCGCCGTTGTCACGGGACGGAACATCGATCCGGCCGTCTTGAGTCAGGTTCTGGTCTGAGCGATGCCCCTCGCCCACCTCGACGGAGTCGACCTGGCGTACGAGATGATCGGGTCCGGTGATCCCATCGTCCTCATAGGTGGATGTGGACAGCCCGCCATCGGCTGGTTCGCCATCGCGCCAGCGTTGGCGGAGGCCGGGTTCCGGGTGCTGACGTTCGACAACCGGGGAGTGCCGCCATCGTCGTCGCCTCCCGCCCCGTACACGGTTGACGACCTGGTCGAGGACACCATTGCGCTCGTCGGATCGCTCGGCATCGACCGCTTTGCCGTCGCTGGCTACTCGATGGGCGGATGGGTGGCCGAGACGCTCGCCGCTGAGCGACCTGACCTCGTGCGGGCGGCCACGTTCATCGGCAGCCTCAACCGGCCAACCGCATGGGAGGTGGCGGTGACCACCGTCCAGCGCGACCTGGCGGCCAGTGGAGTGGAACTGCCAGCCCTGTTCGAGGCGGTCGAGACGCTGCGCTACTTCCCGAACCATGCCCTCCAGAATGACGAGCTCGTCGAGACCTGGTTGGCTCTGCTGGCCGGCGCGCCCCCGTGGGAGAACCCGGGCCGGCTGGGGCAGTTCGAGGCTTGCCTCAGCTGGTCCATTGGCGCCGCCCAGATGGATCGCTGGCCTGACATCAGCGTGCCCTGCCTCGCGCTCGCTTTCGAACACGACATCGATTCACCGCCTGCGCTGGCTCGCGCCGCAGCGGCGCAGATCCCCGGATGCCGGTTTGTCGAGGTGGCCCGGGCGAGCCACCTCGGCATGTTCGAGCAGCCCGAAGCTGTCGTGGCCGCCCTGGTCGACTTCTTTCTGAGTGTGTAGCGGACTCGCCGAACTGACTCGCCGAACTGACTCGCTGAACTGACTCGCCGAACTGGCCGAAAACCGGTTTGCAGGCGAGGCCGCGGCCGTCCGTGCTAGTTGCGGAAACGCTCGGCGTAGTGCTCGTTGGGTTCGTACACGACCCCTTTCCCCACCAGATCGTCGATGTCGCCGTCGGCGAACCCTGCAGCCCGGAGGATGTCTCGGCTGTGTTGTCCGACGAGCGGAGGCGGCGACGGGATGGGCCCGGGGGTCTCGGAGAAGTTGATCAGGTGCCCGAACTGGCGCAGGCGCCCGAGCACGGGATGGTCGTACTCGGCCACGAGGCCGAGCCGCACGTTGTCGTCGTCATGGAGCACGGTTCTGCCGTCGACGGTGTCGACGGCAAGCTCGTTTGGCACACCAGCCTCGTCGAGCAAACGGGTCCACGTCCGGCCGGTCCGGGTCATGAGTGCTGCCTCGAGGTCGCCATCGGCCGCGACGCCAATGACGCGCTGTAGCGCGGCCCACGAGGTGTCATCCACCGCCGCTACACAGATCCACGAGTCGTCCTGGGTGCGGTAGATCCGATACCTCGGACTGAGCCCCCGCAGGTCCTTGTCCAGGTGGGGCCGGTCCCACGGATCGCCGTCGGGCCCAAGCCAGACGTCGGACGAAAAGATGAGGCCGCCGTCGTGCAGAGAGGTCCAGAGCTCCTGGCCCTCTCCGGTGCGCTGGCGGTGCAGCAGGGCCATGAGCACGCCGACCACCGAGAGCAGAGCGTTGGATGCATCGCACATGCCAAACCGGAGGTAGAGGGGTTCGTTGCCTTCGTGCACGGCGGCCGCCTCGTATTCCAGGCCCGCCGACGCCTGGTACAGAGGATCGAGACCGCCGAACCGGCCGAGCGGATCCGCCAAACCGTAGGCGTAGGTATTGCAGTAGATGATGTCCGGGCGAAGCTGGCGGCAGGCGGCATAGTCGATGCCGAGGCGCGTGGCCACGCCGCGAGTCATGTTGTGGTGGACCACGTCAGCACCGGAGATCAGCCGCCTGGCCACGTCCAGGCCGTCCGCGTGCTTGAGATCCAGTGCGAGGGAACGCTTGCCGCGCTGGCAACCGATGAACGGCTTGCTCGCCATCCGCATCCCGTCGCCGCTGACCGGTTCGATCTTGACGACGTCCGCGCCGAGATCGCCGAGGAGCATCGGCCCGAACGGGCCGGCCAGATACTGGCCGAAGTCGAGGATGCGAACCCCGGATAGAGCCGGCGCCGAACGAGAGGATGCCGCCACTGGCGCCACTGGCGCCACTGGCGTCCCGAGTTCCGGCAGCGAAGCCAGTATCTCGGCGGTGTCGGCTCCGGCGACAGGTTGGGGACCCTGCACCCGGCCGGGCGTACCGAGCAGATGGATGGGCACACCCATCTGCATCGTCGGGCCGATGTCAGGATCGTTGACGCGCGTCACCGTGCCGTTGGCCACGGTCTGGGGATGACGCAGGATGGCGTCGGCCGGCACGATGGCTTCCGCCGCGTGGTTCTGGCGCCGGAACGCCTCGACCAGCTCATCCCGGTTCCATGTCTTGAACTTCTCCTTCCGCCGCTCGGCCAGCGCCCTCTGCTCGTCAGGTCGGAGGCCGAGGGCGGTCAGCGGATCTGGTGCGCCCTCCAACCCCAACACCTCGTCCATTCCGGCCAGTGGCGGGAGTCCGGACATGGCCGACAGATGAAGCCACTCTCGGCCTGCGCATTCGAAGATCATGCGCTGATGGATCCCCGGCGGATACGACTTCCCCATCATCTCGTGGTAGGCGGCGTCGGCGTGTTCGGCCTCCTGCCAGATCTGAGTGGTGTACAGCAACACGCCTTGGAACAGCGAAGTGCACACGTGCTGGCCGCGGTTGGTTCGCTCTCTCGCCGAAAGGGCGGCCAGCAGGCCGGACGCGACCAGGTAGAAGGCCCCCATGCTCGGCATCGGCATGTGCAGGAACACCGGTCCGTTGCGCCACCCTGGTTGTTCGTACATCTGTCCGCTGCTGGCTTGGACAAGCGCGTCGTAGCCCGGGTGTTGGGCCAGCCGGTGGCCGTCGGGGTATCCCGGACAGGACAGCAGCACGAGGCGCGGATTGACGGCCGCAAGTGCGTCGAAGCCGATCCCGAGTCTTTCCATCACGCCGGGTCGGAACGTCTCGACTACCGCGTCGGCGGTGGCTGCCAGTCGGAGAAAGTCGCGCCGTCCCGCGTCGCCGCTCAGATCGACGATGAACGAGCGGCGGCTTCGGTTCCAGCAACGCGCTCCTCCATAGGCTCGGAACGGGTCCCCGCCCGGCGGCTCCACCTTGATGACATCAGCTCCGTGCTCGGCGAGCAGCAGCACACCTAGCGGCCCCGCGATCCCCCAGGACAGATCAAGAATTCGAATTCCGTCGAGCGCCCCGTCCATTAACCCAGCTTCTGGAGTACCTGAAGGGATCGAGCTTCGACCACTACCGACTCACCGGCCTTCAACTGGTCGCCTTCGGAAAGCGTGTCCGCAGTATCGATCAGACGCAACCACGATTTGCCCGAGCGGGCTGCGGGCAAACGGAAGTCAAGTGGCTCGTGATGCGCGTTGAAGAGTACGAGGAAGCTGTCGTCTATTACGGGTTCGCCGCGACGATCGCGCTCGGTGATCGCCGAACCATTGAGGAAAACGGTCATCGACTTGGCGAAGGCCGATTGCCAGTCGCGCACCGTCATGCTCCTGCCGTCCGGCCTGAACCAGGCGATATCCGCGTCCGTTCGGCCGTGGGGACCGCCCCGGAAGAACCGGCGACGGCGAAACACCGGATGGGATCGTCGCAACTCGATGAGCCGGATGGTGAACGCCATCAACGCGCCGTCGCGGTTCTCCCAATCGATCCAGGAGATCTCGTTGTCCTGGCAGTAGG
>CAXMLU010000336.1:0-4498 GCA_964194255.1 uncultured bacterium | reverse complement strand
ACGAGTTCAAGGTCGAGGTCGAGGCCCTCCCCCGCTACTTCGCAGACCCGTTGTCCGAGGTCGCTGTGCGGATCACGTCCAAGCTCGAGCAGCTGAGCCGGCCCCAGTTGCGCATCGTTCGCGACGCCGTCGACGGGCTCCTGGAGGGCCGGCCGATCGATCAGGTGCTTGCGCAGGCGTACGCCAAGATCGACGTCGGACGTTACGATGAGACACCATGAGGGCGAAGGCGGGAGTGCTGATCCTGGTGGCGCTCGTCGGCTGTTCGGCTGCGCATAAGGCGGAGAGCCCGACGTCAACCTCGCGGGTCGTGCCGGTCCAGACGCAGCCGCCGCCTACGGATGCGCCGCTGCACTTCGGCGACCGGTTCCCGTTCTACATGCCGACGACGACGACGCAGCCGTAGCTAGCCGGACGCGGCCAAAGGCCGGCGAGGATTACCAGCGGCAGTCGGGCACTACTACGGGACTGCCGGGTAACGGCACACGGGTGGTGCACGACTGGGGCGGCCTGACGGGTCGGGGCGCGTCCGGCTGCAGATAGTTGACCCCGGCGAACGATCCGATGATGACGATCAGCGATCCGACGAGCAAAGCAAGTCTTCTCATCGGTCTCCTCCCCGGGCTCCAAGGGTATCGGGCAGCGCCGGTATCCTGAGGGCCGGCGGGCGGCAGGCCCGCACAGCAGGACCGTTCAGGAACCCCGCCTACCCTTTCCCCCCCGGGCGGGGTTCCTGCGCGTCGGGCCGGATTGGTACCTGTACGCCCCGGAGAGCGCCCGGAACCGCCGGGCGGGTATGACCCTGGCGGCTACGTAACATCCGGGTGTGGCAGGCGACGAGGACCCCGACGACGGGAACGGCAACGGGTTCGCTCACCGGGCCGAGCTGGCCGTCGCCCTCGCCGAGGCGGTCGGCAAACTGATGGGGCGCATCGCCCGCCAAGCCCGCTCACTGCACAGCACCGAGGCCGCCCTCGACGAATCCCGCTCCGAGCTCCACGGCAACATGCGCGAAGCCGCCGAGCTCGGCGTGTCCAACAAAGCACCTCCCGGGCAGGTCCGAACCGCAAGCACGGACCGCCCGGGAGGTGGCGGGAAAAGCGCAGGCGGTGTCACCGGCCCCGGGGAAAGGAGAGGGCCTCGACCGCCTTCCGCCCGATTGCAACGCCGCGCCCCCGTGTGAACGGGACGACGGTCGGGTCGGTTGACGCCGTTGGGGATCAGGTGAAGGGAGCGCTGGCCCCCTCGGCCAACTCGCCGTTGAGCGTTGCCAGGTTCGCGAGCGCCGCCGGCGGGACGGCGAGCTTGTTCAAAGCGCGGCGGGCAACGTCCGCGACGACCGCGTTCGGGTCGGCGTGGTAGATGCCGACCCCGGCGACGACGGCCGGCCGGTACGCGGCCAACCCGAGAGATGTGGTCGCCGGGTCCGAGTAGGTGGCGTGGTAGATCTCGTCGACCAGCTGCTCGTGCATCACACACATCTCGGCGAGACGGCGCACCGCCTCGCTTGCCATCTTGGCGGCGGCGCCGATCGACGCACAAGAAGCGGCGTACGCCTCGAGCGCCGACGCGCGGGTCGCCTCGACCTGTTCGGCGGCCAGCTCGTCGGCCTCGAGCAGCGCGGCCCGCTCCGCGGGTTTGACGAGCATCCGGGCTCGGCGTTCGTCGGCGACGGCGGCGGCCAGCTGCACGCCGGTCACCGTCGTGTCGCCGTCGTCGAGGCGTTGCTCGAGCTGGCGCACCACGTCGGCCGCCGACGCCGCCGCGGACTGCGCGTCGGCCAACAACTGGGCGGCGGTCCGTACAGTCACTTTCTCGGCGGTCACGACGCCAAACTCCGAATCACGGTCAACCCGTCCTCCAGATAGGGCGCAAAGCCGGTGCCAACGTCGATGCGGGCGAGGAGGACGATCAGGTGGATGGTGTTCGCCACCCAGCTGCCGGGTAGCACATAGATCCCCGTGAACAGATCGGAGCGGACCGACTCGCCGGCGAGTAGCACCGCCGCCGGGTTCCCGACGCTCGTGATACCGGTCTGGGTGGCGATGGTGATCCCGGACGTGTTGTCCACCAAGCGGAAGCTGCCGGTGCTCACGTTGTCACTTCGGGCGTGCACGCCCCAGGACAACGAGAGCGAGTCCTGGTTCCGGGCGAGAGCGACCGAGTCGACGACGCTGAACGCGGGCACGGCTCAGGCCCCCCAGTTGTCAAGGAACGTGCGCACCGGATCCCCGGAGAACGTGGCGTAGCCGGCCGACGTCCCGGACCTGCCGGCGAACCGGTCGGCCTTCAACGCCTCCCACTGCGGCTCGGTCATCTTGGCCACGTCCTCGGAGGTGAGCGACGCCCGCTGGTCGCGGGCGGCCAGCTGCGCGTCGACCGCTTTGGTGACCCGGGCCCGGTTGCCCTCGCCGACCCGGCCGACGATGCTCTCCACGATGACCGAGCGCACCTGCTTGGACTCCTTGCTCAGCTTGCGTTTCTTCGGTTTCGGTTGGGGCGCGGGTGCGGCCTCGAACACCTGCCGGGACCATGCGCTCATCAGGCCGCCGGCGTTCAATGCGGCCAGCTCCTTGGCGAGGCGTTCGTTCAACTTCTCCGGGGTCATGCGCTTGGCGCGCTTGGCGGTCAGTGGCTTGGACATCGGACTCCTATTGTCAGTGGCGCGGCCGGCGGTGCCGGTACGCGTCAACAGTCTCGGGCTCGAACAACCAGCCCCTCCCGACCTTGCGGCCGGCGAGAACGTTCTGGTCGGCCAGGCGGCGCACGCTGCGCACGGGGATCCCGAGCACGCCGGCCACCGAGGCCGTATCGAGCAACTGATCGGAGTGTCGCACGTCGGTCGTCGCGGCGGCGACAACGTGACCGGTAACGGTCGCCAGGTACTCGGCGGCGAGCTCGGCGAGGTCGTCGAGCAGGACGCGCAGGTGCGGGTGGACGGGCCAGCCGTTTTGCCGCGCCTGGCGCTCCCCGTAGTCGAGGAGCGGGACGAGGCGCACCGCGTTCAACGCGTCGACCCACACCAGATCGGCGCGCATCCGGTACGTCTTCGGCTCGCAGGTCACCGTCGCACCCGCTCGTGACCATCGGGATGGTCAGACGTTGACCTGCTCAGCACGAACAGGGTGCTCAGATTTCTGCGGGCGTGCACCTGCCTCGTCTGCGACTGCCGCCCGGGACGGCCGATGTGCTCGAGCCGGTCGACGGGCACGAAGCCGAGACCGAGAGCGTGGTCGAGCGTGTGATGCGTGCCGATCCACAGTCGACCCGACGAGATGTAGTCCTTGCACTTGACGAGCACGATGCCGCCTGGCTTGACCAGTCGGCGCATCTCGGTCAGCCCGTCGTCGATGAGCTCCTGGACGAGCGCCGGGGTGCGGGGAGCGTCGCCCATGCCGTAGCTGTCGTGAAACTCGGGGATCGTCGTCGTGAGCCGGCCGCCGGCGCACACGTACGGCGGGTCATACGCGATGGCGACGAACATCCCGTCCGGGTAGGGCAGACGGCGGAAGTCGGAGCCGTCGTTGTTGCGGTTGTGGGCGGTCAGTTTCTCGGGCCGCCACTTCTTCCACCAGGTGCCCTTGCCGTAGGTGGGGTCGAGGACGTGGTCGCCGTCGTGCAGGTAGCCGAGCCGGTGGCAGTCGGCGATCAGCTCGGCGTTGCTCGGCCAGGTAGTGGCGGCCAGCACCAGCTCACTCGGCGCTGTCATCGGGTGAGCTCACCCTGTTCTGGCGCGTCAGACTCGGTCATCGGCCGTGGCTGTCATCGGGATGCGCTCGCCTTCGCCGGGTGGCTGCCGGTGGGGTCGGGGTGTCTGGCGGGATGGCCGGGCTCAGGGCGCGGAGTTCGGCGGCCAGGCGAACCTTGAACGCTTTACGAAACTCGAACGGCACCGAATCGAGCGCCGCCGACACCGCCGCGGACAGAAGCTCTACCTCGCGCTCGGCGATGCGCGTCACCCGCTCATCGATGCCAAGCCGGGACATGTCCACCAGGATCCCCCGGGTGCGGTCCAAGGCCCGCTCATACGCGCCCAGCGCTGGCGGCGCCTCGGCGCGCTCGCCGAGCCCCTCGTAGGCGCCCAGGCGGGCCACCAGGTCGGCGAGCACGTCCTTGACGTCGACAATCTCGCCGGCCAGCTCGGCCAGCGCCCGGAGCGGGTCGTGGACCGGGCCGGAACCCCGCCGGGCGACCACCACGGCCGCCGCCCGCTCCACCTGCCGCCCATGGGCGGCCCTCTTCACGGCTGGCGCCCGACCCCCGTGCGCCCCACACACCCGACCGCCATGCATCGGCCAGTTCCGGCAAGGTGTCAGCGGCAGGATCGAGGAGCGGTGCCCGGCGCAGCGGCCGCCGTGATCCTGGCCGCATTTGCCGCAGGTCGCCCCGCGCCGGGATGTCCGTCTCGGCGGCAAACCGGGCGGCTCGGCGTTCTTCGCTGACGGCTCGAGCGGGGTCACGCCGATGCCGCCAGCCGCTGGCAGAGGGCGCCTTCCAG
>CAXMLU010000335.1:0-2452 GCA_964194255.1 uncultured bacterium | reverse complement strand
ATGTTCAACCAGCACGCCAAGTGGCTGAAAGTCACTCGCCAGATCCCCTGGCGGCTCCCGGTCGCGTCACTCAACTACTTGCTGTCCAGCCACGTGTGGCGCCAGGACCACAACGGGTTCTCCCACCAGGACCCTGGGTTCATCGACCACGTCGTCAACAAACGGGCGGAGGTGGTTCGTGTCTACCTCCCGCCCGACGGCAACTGCCTGCTCTCCGTCGCCGACCATTGCCTGCGCAGCCGGAACTACGTGAACGTGATCGTGGCCGGCAAGCAACCGGCCCCGAGCTGGCTGTCGATGGAAGCGGCGGTCGCCCACTGCACGCGCGGCATCGGCGTGTGGGACTGGGCTTCGACCGACGCGGGCGCGCTGCCCGATGTGGTACTCGGATGTGCGGGCGACGTTCCTACGCTGGAGACCCTGGCCGCCGCCGACCTCCTGCGCCAGCTTTTCCCCGATCTCAAGATACGCGTCGTGAACGTCGTCGACCTGATGCGCTTGCAGCCGGCCAGCGAGCACCCGCACGGGCTTACCGACCCCGAGTTCGACGCGCTGTTCACGACCGATCGGCCGGTGGTGTTCGCCTTTCACGGCTACCCGACGCTTATCCATCGTCTGACCTACAGACGCCACAACCACCAGAACATCCACGTGCGTGGTTACAAGGAGGAGGGGACGACCACCACGCCCTTTGACATGGTCATGTTGAACGACCTCGACCGCTTCCATCTGGTCATGGACGTCATCGACCGCGTGCCGTCGCTCGGCCAGTCCGCCACCGCCATGCGCCAGCAGATGGTTGACCGGCGCGCCGCCGCCCGGGCCCACACCCGTGTCACCGGCGAGGATCCTCCGGATATTCGGGACTGGACTTGGCCTCACTGACGAGCGACGCGTATGACGGCCGCGCCCGTTACGCAACCTGCGGCCAAGTCCTGGAGCGCCCTCTGCGCGTCGTCGAAGGCGTAGATCGTGGAAGCCACACGTAGCGTCATCTGCGTGGCGAGGGACAGGAACTCTGCGCCGTCGGCGCGGGTGTTGGCGGTCACGCTGCGCAGGTCTCGTTCGAAGAACACATGGCGCTCGTAGCTCAACGACGGGATGTCGGTGAGGTGAATGCCGGCAATGGCCAGCGTGCCCCCTCGGTCAAGAGCGGCGAGGGCGACCGCCGCCAAGGTTCCGACCGGCGCGAACAGGATGGCGGCATCGAGCGGCTCCGGCGGAACGTCCTGGGCACCGCCGACCCACGCCGCGCCGAGGGACACGGCCAGGTCCCGGGCCGCCTGACCCCGGGTCATGACGAAGACCGATGCTCCTTCGTGAATGGCCAACTGCGCGGTGAGATGGGCAGAGGCCCGAAGCCGTAAATACCGAGCCGGCCCCCGGCGCGGAGCCGAGACCGGCGAAGGGCCCGATAGCCGATGATCCCGGCGCACAACAGAGGCGCGGCCTGCTCGTCGGTCAGCCCAGGCGGCAGCGGGTAGGCGTAGGCCTCATCCACCACCGCGAACTCGGCATACCCGCCGTCATCGTCCCAACCCGTGAAGCGGGGCGACAAACAGAGGTTCTCGTCGCCCCGCAGGCAGAACCGACACGTGCCGTCGGTCCGGCGCAACCAGGCGATACCGACGCGCTCACCCACATCGAACCGCGTCGCCCCGGCGCCGCGAGCGTCGATGACGCCAACGATCTCATGACCGGGCACGACTCCAGGTCGCTTGGGCGTTAGGTCGCCCTCGGCGAGATGCAGGTCGGTGCGACATACCCCGCAGACCGAAACCATCACCCGAATCTCGCCAGGACCCGGCTCCGGTCGGATGCGCTCCACGAGCCGGAGCGGAGCATCCGCCATCGGTCCTGGGCGCTCGACGACCCATGCCCGCATCGTCGATCCGCTCACCGGGGCCGCGCCTCCATCGAGAGGACCGTAGCGTCGGCTTCCGAGCGGCGCTTCACCTCACCGGTGCCCGGGGCCGCCCCCCGCTAACATCGCCGGCAATCGGCTTCTCTGGCTGACGGCGCGACGAAGGAGGACTCATGTTCCAGAAGGTGATCGTCGGTGTCGATGGGTCGGAGCCGAACAAGCGAGTCGTCGAAGACGCGGCGCGGCTCTCCGCCAGCATCGGCGCTACCTTGATCCTGGTCCACGTCATCGAGCTGCATCCGGGGCGCGTGGCGCCGCTCCCCGAACACCCGAGCGAGGCCGAGGAGGTCCTCCACTCCGCCGAAGCGGCGGCCAAGGCCCTGGGAGCCAACGTCGGTGCGGTGCTGGACGTGGAGCCCGGACTGAAGGGTGCGGCCGGCGCCCTCGAAGAGGCCGCCGTCGAGCAGAAGGCGGACCTCATCATCGTGGGCACCCGCGGCCACGGTCCGTGGGCCGGTGCCGTGCTCGGCAGCGTGAGCCAACGCCTCCTGCACAATCCGCCCTGCCCGGTACTGGTTATCCCTAACC
>CAXMLU010000334.1:0-5033 GCA_964194255.1 uncultured bacterium | reverse complement strand
CGACTGGGGCGAGGACGGCGAGACGCCCTACCTGGTCTGCGAGCTGCTCGAAGGTGGAAGCCTGCGCGCCGTCCTCGACCGGGGCTATCTGCTCTCGGCGGAGCAGGCCGTCCTCGTCGGGCTCCAAGCCGCCCGAGCGTTGGACTACGCCCACCGGCGCGGGCTGGTGCACCGTGATGTCAAGCCGGCCAATCTCCTCTTCGACGACGAGGAGAGGCTGTGCGTCGCCGACTTTGGCGTGGCCCGCGCCCTCGCCGAGGCGGCCCTCACCGAGCCCACCGGCGCCATGGTCGGTACGGCCCGCTATGCGTCACCCGAGCAGGTGCGGGGCTCGAACCTCGACGGGCGCTCCGATGTGTACTCGCTGGCCCTGGTGCTCATCGAGGCCATCACCGGCGAGGTGCCGTTTCTCGCCGACACCACGGTTGGCACGCTGATGGCACGGGTCAACGCCGAGGTTCCCGTACCTGATGCCCTCGGCGAGTTGGCCACAATCCTGCGCGACGCGTCCGCGCTTGATCCCACCGATCGGCTCGACGCCGGCGACCTGGCGATGGCGCTGGAAGAGTTGGGCCGGCGGCTGCCGGCGGCTGAGCCGTTGCCTCTGTCGGGTACGGCCAAGGCGGCCCGCCAGCCGTTCCCTATCGATCTCCGGGACCGCACGTCGCTGCCATCACCGGCCGGTGGGGCGCCGCTGTTCGATCAGGAGTCGGCACCGTATCTGGCCACACCAACCACGCTGGCCAAACGTCGTCGCCGGCGCTGGCCGGTCATCCTGGTGGTGCTCGCCCTGCTCTTGGGCGGGGCCGGCGGCGCCGCCTTCGTGGTGCGGAACCGGACGCGATCGGTGGCTGTGCCCACGGTCGTCCATCTGTCACAGGCGGCGGCCGCGGCCCGACTCCAGCGGTTGCATCTGAAGCTGCGAGTCGCGGGCCAGCAGTACCAGGACACCTCCACGCCCGGCGAGGTGCTGACGCAGCAGCCGGCGACGGGGAAGCTCAAGGAGGGCAAGACAGTCGCCGTCGTGGTCGCGCTCGGCCCGCAGCCGGTAGACATTCCCGATTTGGCGAACACCACGCTGGACGCCGCCACGGCCAAGCTGCAAGCGATCGGTCTCAAAGCGGGCAAGGTGACCCCAGCCAACAGCGACACCATCGCCAAGGGCGGGCTCATCGACTGGAGCCCCAAGGGGGTGCAGCTCCCCCGGGGATCGACGGTCGACCTCACGGTGTCGGCCGGCCCGGTCATCGTGGGCGTACCCGACGTGCACGCCGCCAAGAGCTTTGATGAGGCCAAGGCGGCACTGATCGCGTCCGGCCTGACTGCGGTGGAAGCCAACGACACCTTTAGCGATGCCGTCCCCAAGGGTCAGGTGATCAGTGTCGATCCACCGGTTGGGACACAGGTACCCAAGGGCACCCAGGTGACCGTCCACACCTCGAAGGGACCGGACGTCGTGCCTGTGCCCACCCTCAGCGGGTTGTCGCCCGCCGCCGCCCAGGCCGCGCTTCAGGCAGCCGGTTTGGCGCCCGGCTTCACCTTCGGCCCGGTCAACGGCAGCGTGTTCCACACCAACCCGGGTGCAGGAACGGTCGTGCATCGCGGCACCACGGTGAATCTCTACACGCAGTAGCTGCCCGCCGCATGGGCGCGAGCGACAGTGGTGGTAGCACGAGGGCGGACCGACGGGCTGACCACCTTGGTCGGGAAAAGGGCCTGCGTCACACTGCTATTGGAAGGGCGAAGCAGGGTGGGAGAGGGCGCATGGGACTCGGCGGGGCCGGTCAGGTGAGTCGGTTTGACGATGTGGCCAGAGCCGTCGCGGCCTCGGAGCCGGGCTCGAGTCGCAGAAGCTTCCTTCGGACGCTCGCCGGCGCCGTGGCCGGAGCCGGGGCCGCCACCGCATTTCGCCCGGATGCTGCGCTCGCGGCCACCTGTCCACCGAACACCACCCATTGCCGAGGCAGTGGTTGCGTTGACCTACGTTCGGATCCGAAGAACTGCGGTCGGTGCGGGCACAAGTGCCCCTCGGGCCAAACCTGCTCGAACGGGATCTGCCAGTCGGGGCTGGTTTGTTGTGCCGAAGGACTGACCGTTTGCACTGGCGCGTGTGTCGATCTCCAGACCAACGCGTCGAACTGCGGAGCATGCGGTCACGGCTGCACGACCGGTCAGAGTTGCACGACAGGAACCTGTGTCACGACCTGTCCGACTGGCCAGACCAACTGCAATGGCAGCTGTGTCAACCTCCAGACCGACGTCAACAACTGCGGCAGCTGCGGCCACGCATGCACGTCGGGACAATCTTGTATCTCCGGCGCGTGCAGCGGAGGCACCGCCTGCACACCGGGTACCACCCGTCCCTGCTACACCGGCCCGGCGGGCACGCAGGGCGTCGGAATCTGCCACGGTGGCACGCAGACCTGCGATAACACGGGACAATGGGGCGCCTGCGTGGGTCAGCAAACGCCGCAACCCGACGTGTGCAACGGCCTGGACGACAACTGCGACGGCATCGTGGACAACGGCGCGACCTGCCCCAGCGGCCAGAAATGTTGCGGTACGAGCGGATGTGTGGATGTGACCACCGATCCCAACAACTGCGGCCAATGTGGTGCGGTGTGCCCGACGGGTCCGCATGCCACTGCGACCTGCTCGAACAGTTCCTGCGGCATTGTCTGTGGCCCCGGATTCGTCGACTGCGACAACCGGGCCAACACGGGTTGTGAGTGCGAGGGGAACGCCTGTTGCCCCAATGGATGCCAAACCAAGCACATGAACGGGACCGGGCAGAATTTCTTCGACTGCGCTCCGCTAGGCACCTACACCACCACCCAGGCGATGGAAGCAGCCAATGCCGACACCAACCAGCCGGGGACCGCGTCCGACGGATGGGTCACCGGCAATCCCAGCAACACCCTGACGTCTGTTTGCAAGACCGCTGGTAACGGCACGACGGGAACGTGTACGTGCTGGGCGTACACGGGGACGGGACCGCAAACATCGGCCGTTGGCCACGTCTACGCCTCGAGCGGAGTTGGGAGCGATCAGGGCTGTATCGCCCCCCTGTCCACGTCGCCGGTCTGGAACTGAGATGTCGGATGCTCTTCTGATCGCCCGGTTGGTGTTGGCCGCCGTGTTCGCTACCGCGGGCATGGCCAAAGTGGCAAACGGTGTCGGGTTCCGGCAAGGGGTGGCCGGCTTCGGGCTACCCCGCGTTCTGGTCTCGCCGGTAGCACGCTTGTTGCCGGTCGTCGAGCTGGCCTGCGCGGTTGCGTTGCTACCGGCCGGCTCTGCCCGGTGGGGCGCGCTGGGAGCGCTCGGGCTCCTCAGCCTGTTCAGCGTCGTCGTCGTCCTCAACCTGGCCATGGGGAAGAAACCGCATTGCCGGTGCTTCGGCCAGCTTCACTCGGCTCCGGTCGGAGGCAGGACGCTTGTCCGCAACGGTGCACTGCTGGCAACGGCCGCTTTGGTCGTCTGGCCAGGCGGGGATCGCCCCGGACCGAGTGCCGTTGCCTGGGTGGCGGATCTGACCGCGCCGGCCCAGTTCGCCGTGATCGGCGCCTCGGTATTCGCGGTTGTCGTCGTGGCGGAGGGATGGCTGCTCGTCAAGATGTTCGCGCAGCAGGCCAGGCTGCTCGTTCGCGTCGACGCCGTGGAAAATGCGCTCCTCTCGGGATCGCTCACCGGACCGACGCCAGCGCCGACCCCTGCACCCACGCCCGGCCTGCCCGTTGGCACGCCCGCGCCCGATTTTGCTCTCCCCGGGCTCTTCGGCGAGACCCTCACCCTGCCCGCGCTGCGCGCCGCCGGTCTGCCAGTGATGCTCATCTTCACCGACCCGGCGTGTGGACCGTGTCAGGCGCTTATGCCCGAGATCGGGCGCTGGCAGGCGGTATACGAAGGTGGTCGGCTGACCATCGCCGTCATCAGCAATGGCGATCGTGACGTCAACCGCATCAAGGCGACCCAGGCCGGCTTGCGCCGCCTCCTGGTCCAGACCAGTTATGAGGTGGCGGAGGCCTACCGTTCAGAAGGGACGCCCGGTGCTGTTCTGATCGGAGCGGACGGCTTGGTGGCCAGCCCGCTGGCAGTCGGCGCCGACGCCATCAAGGTCCTGGTAGCTGATGTTGCCGGTGAGCCGCGGCGGATTCCGGTTGTAGCGGTCAACGGCGGTCACCTCAACGGCGGTCACCTCAACGGCGGCGGGTCCCATGCCAGCCCACCGACCACCCCGGGAATCGGCCAGCCCGCCCCAGCCATCTCACTCCCCGACCTCGAGGGCAACCGGGTCGAGCTGGCCTCGTTTGGCGGCCACGACACGGTGGTCCTTTTCTGGAACCCTGGCTGCGGTTTCTGTCAGCGCATGCTGGCCGACCTTCAGGTATGGGAGGCCGGTGCCGATCAGACCCATCCCAAACTCCTGGTGGTGTCGACCGGATCTGCGGAGGCCCATGAAGACATGGGGCTGCGGGCATCGGTGCTGCTGGACAACTCGGGCGAGGCGATGCGCCGGTATGGTGCGACTGGCACTCCAATGGCGATCCTGGTCGATCCCGCCGGTCGGGTCGCCTCCGATCTGGCGGTCGGAAAGGACGCCGTCCTGAGCCTGTTGTCGACGCATCCATCACCGGCGCGGCCCCCGGGCTGCATCGAGCTCCAGCCGGCGCTGGCGGGCGACCGTTAGCGCCCGTCGCGGTCGACATACCCGTGTCACCGCGGCGGGTCGCGTCTACCATCCTGGGAAGCCGTCGATCGCGGCGGCGTCAGGGGGCACCCATGGGGCATCTGTGACAGGGACCTGTCGGCGGTCTGGATCCGGTCGGGGGTGAGGGGCGGAAGGCACGCCGAAGCAGCCGACGCACGCGCATCACCGGTTCGCCGACGTTCCGCATCCTGGAGTTGTCGGCGACCGGCAACCTGGTACTCAACGGCCTGACCCTGAGCAACGGCGATGCGGGAACAACCTTGGTGGTGGCATCCTCAACGGGGGCACGCTGGCGCTCAATAGAACGACTCTGAGCGGCAACCGG
>CAXMLU010000333.1:0-3801 GCA_964194255.1 uncultured bacterium | reverse complement strand
GTCGTATACCTGGCCGACCGGCTCGGCAAGCCCGTGCTGGTCGAGGGACCGGCCGGGACCGGCAAGACCCAGCTGGCCAAGTCCGTGGCCGAGATGTCCGGCGCTCGCCTGATACGCCTGCAGTGCTACGAGGGTCTCGATGAGTCCAAGGCCCTCTACGAGTGGAACTACAAAAAGCAGCTGCTGCGCATCCAGGCCCAGCGCGTCTCCGAGGCCGAAGGCGGCAGCTGGGTTGACATCGAGGAGGACATCTTCTCGGAGGAGTTCCTGCTCACCCGACCGTTGCTCGAGGCGATCCGCGCCGACGAGCCGGTCGTCCTGCTCATTGACGAGGTGGACCGTGTCGAGGTCGAGACGGAGGCCCTTCTGCTCGAGATCCTCTCCGACTACCAGGTGTCCATCCCCGAACTGGGGACGGTCTCGGCCACCCAGATCCCGCTCGTCTTCCTCACATCGAACAACACGCGGGAGTTGAGCGAGGCCCTGAAGCGACGCTGCCTCTTCCTGCACATCGACTATCCCGGCCTTGACCGGGAGAAGGAGATCGTGCTGGCCCGCGTTCCCGAGATCAGCGAACATCTTGCCGACCAGGTCGTGCGGATAGTTCGCTCCATCCGCACCCTCGAACTGAAGAAGCATCCATCGGTGTCCGAGACCCTCGACTGGGCCCGCACGCTGGTGCTGTTGGGCATCGAGAACATCGACGCCGACCAGGCCAAGGAGACGCTCCATATCCTGCTGAAGTATCAGACCGACATAGCCAAGGCGGGGAAGGAACTCTCCGCCCAAGCCAAGTGAGCACTGCGGGCGAGGTCCAACCGCGCGGCGGCACCATGCTCGACTTGCTGGCCGGGTTCATCCAGGAGCTGAGAGCCGCTGGTCTTCCGGTCTCGCTGACCGAAAACCTCGACGCCATGCAAGCGGTGCTCCATATCCCGCTGGAGGATCGCGAGGCGTTCAAGTACGCGCTGGCGGCGACGCTCGTGAAGAACCACGCCCACTGGAAGGCGTTCGAGACGATCTTCGAGGTCTACTTCTCCCTGCGCGGCACGGAGTTCAACATCGAAGGAGAGGGCGAAGGGGAAAGCGACCTCGACGATCTGCTGCAGCAGGTGATGGGGGAGCGACCGCCGGGCGCGGCCGGGGGCGGGATGGAAGGGCTCACACCCGAGCAACTGGCCGAGATGCTTTACAAGGCGTTGATGGAGGGCGACCAGGCGCTGCTGCGCGCGTTGGCCCGGCAGGCCGTGTCGCGCTACTCGGGTATGGAGCCGGGCCGGCCGGTCGGCGGCACGTATTACCTCTACCGGACCCTGCGCAACCTGGATCTTGAGGGCATCCTCGAGCGGATGCTCCAGCAGACGCAGAACGAGGCGGACGGCGGAATGACACCTCTCGAGGAACGGTTGGCGCGCGATGAGTTCGAGGCTCGGATCGACAGCCTGCGCAAGGAGATCGAAGCCGAGATCAGACGCCGACTCGTTGCCGATCGCGGCGCGCAGGCCATGGCCAAGACGCTGCGGAAGCCCCTCCCCGAGGACATCGACTTCATGCACGCCACGCGCGACGAGTTGGCGGCGCTGCGCCGGGCCATCTACCCGCTCACTCGCAAGCTGGCCGTGCGCCTGGCCCGCAAGCGCCGCCACGGCCGCAAAGGCCCGCTCGACTTTCGCAACACGGTGCGCCATTCGCTGTCCTACGGCGGGGTGCCGGCCGAGCCGAAGTTCCGTTATCCTCGCCCGGCCAAGCCCGAGATCATGGTCATCGCCGACATCTCCGGTTCGGTAGCGGCCTTCGCCCGCTTCACGCTGCAGCTGGTCTACGCCATCAGCTCGCAGTTCTCGCGGGTGCGCAGCTTCGTCTTCATCGACGGCATCGACGAGGTGACCCGCTTCTTCGAGGGCATCGAGGACATCACCGAGGCGGTGCACCGCGTCAACACGGAGGCCGACGTCATTTGGGTCGACGGCCACTCGGACTATGGCCACGCGTTTGAGACGTTCTGGGAGCGATGGGGGAAAGAGATCTCGCCGAAGACATCGGTGATCCTTCTCGGCGACGCACGGAACAATTACCACGCCTCCCAGGCGTGGGTCGTAGGTGAGATGCAAAAGAAGGCCCGTCATGTCTACTGGCTGAACCCGGAGCCGAAGTCCTACTGGGACACCGGTGACTCGATCGTCAGCCAGTACGCCGTGCACTGTGACGGAGCCTACGAGTGCCGCAACCTCAAGCAGCTCGAGCGTTTCGTCGACTTGCTGGGCTAATGGGGTGCCTGCGACTTGACGCCGGAAACTCGATTGCCATTGACCGCCCCGGGCCCCGAGCGACATCTGCCCTCAGGTCAGCCGCTGGGATGCCGAGGAGACCTATAGCCCCGCAAACACCCGGAGTGGAATAGAAGGGTGCATACCTGGTGCTATAGAGGGGGAAGAACAAAGTTGTAAGGAGCGACGGAATGGGCACGGCCAAGGAACTCATTACGGGATGGCGGGAGCGGGCCAAGGCCGCGACCGTATTTAGCCCCCTCGAGGTTCAGGACCGCCTGTTTGAGCTCTACGGCGAAGTTCCGGAGTCTCCGGCCCTAGACATGGTTAAGCAGTGGCTTACGCTGACGGTGGAACGGGAGCTGTTCGGCTCCGAGGAGCTGGAAGAGTTCCTCGGCAATCTGGACGCGTCCCTGCCGGAGCCCGCGGCCATCTGATTCAGCCGGAATCAGCCTGCCGAGCAGGCGATGGCCACGTTGCGATAGGCGTCGGGAAGAAGCACGCCTTTGGCGCCGGAGCGGTCCGCCAGGCGGAGAGCGACCTCGGGGGCGAAGTAGGTGGGCATGCGAGCGACCTCGCACTGGCACACGTCGGCCGGCGTGCTGGTGGTGCAGCTATCGACGAAGAGGGACACGTCGACCGCGTCCCACGCCACGATTAGGCCGGATCGGCTCGTTCCCACGGCCGATCCCGGCGCGGTGGCGATCGGCAGGAGGGTCGGACGCTTGCCCTCGATCAGGAGCGGGAAGCCGGCCCGAATTCCCACCACGGCGACAACGATCACGGCGAGCCATCCGAACCGTCTGGCCCACCGCTTCAGTCGGCCGGTGCGGGGCAGGCCTGGCCGGGAGCGGGCTGGCACCGCCTCTTGCTGCGTTTGACGGACGACGCCGGCCGGACGGGGCGGATTACGGCGCAGCGGCCCCTGGGCGCGATCGGCGCCGGAGCTATGGATTGAGGCGGAGCTGTGCAACGCGCAGCGCAACGCACCAGCGCGCACCGGCCCGCCGCAAACGGAGCATCCGGCGCTGTGATTTCCTGTCGCACACACCGCGCAGAGCCCGTCTCGGGCGCGGCGCGTTTTGCACGATGTGCACCAGCTCACGCTCTCAGATCGACATCAGCAGCACCGGCCTTAAGCCGCTCCAGGCGGCTCTGTTCGCACAACTTCGCCAATGAGTCCACAATGGAGGACATGACGACCGACACCGAAACCCTCACCGACGAGGAGCGTGGCCGGCGCCTGGCCGAGCTTCAGGAGCTCATCGACATGATCCGGCCCGCCGTCCAGGCCGATGGAGGCGATCTGGCGCTCGTGAGCGCCGACGTTGAGACCGGCATCGTCGAGGTGGTACTCCAGGGCTCGTGCAGCTCGTGCGCCATCAGTGCCACCACGCTCCAGGCGGGTGTGAATCGCATTCTGAAGGACCGCCTGGACTGGGTCACCGAGGTGCATGGCGACGTCGACGAGTCCATGGATTACGAGGAGAGCTCGTCGCTCGGTCGCGGCGGCTACGTCCCCAAGTTCTAACCC
>CAXMLU010000332.1:0-2131 GCA_964194255.1 uncultured bacterium | reverse complement strand
GGCCATGGTCGACGCCTACCTGGCCGCCACCCGGCAAGGACACCGGGTGGCCTTCTCGGCGCCCACCAACGACATCGCCCAGCACCTCAACACCGCCATCCGAGCCGAGCTGGTCCGGGCCGGGCAGGTCGACGACAGTGCCACGGTGGCCGTCGCCGGCGGCGCGAATGTCGGGGTGGGGGACCAGGTGCGCACCACCGCCAATGACCGCCGCCTGTGGACCAACACCGGGGCCACTATCAAGAACGGGCACCGCTGGAGGGTCCAGACCGTCCATCCCGACGGGGCGCTGGCCGTGTCCGGATCCAAAGGGCGCGTCATCCTCCCACCCGGCTACGTATCTGGCTCGGTCGAGTTGGCCTATGTGACCACCGTGCACGGCGTGCAGGGCGACACCGTCGATCACGGAGCGGTCTGGGTCGACACCACCTCCGGCCATCGAGCGTTGTATGTCGGCATGACCCGGGGCCGGACCGGCAACCACGCCTACGTTGTCGTCGACGACGACCAGGATCCCCTCGACGTGCTCCGCGGTGCCCTCGGACGAGACCGGGTCGATATCGGCGCTCTGGCCACCGCTCGCCAACTCGCCGCCGGCCGATCCACCGTGCCCACTCTGGCTGATGCGAAGGTGGCCGCCTGGTTGCGACACCGCCTCCAGCACGTAGCCGTCACTCAGGTCACTCCCGCAGGCCGGCAGTTCCCAGACTCGCGGCTTCGTCCAACCGCAGAGGAGGACCTGACCCGGGAACTCAGCACGCTGATCAGCAACGGGGCCGCCCTCCGCCACCACCTGCCGGTCGTGGATGATCACCGTGGCCTGCTCACCGACGCCGAACCCCGCCCAGACCACAACCCGGCTCTCTCGGGTTACTTCGGTCCTCGACCGCCCCGCAATGGGCCGGATCGGGGGGCGGAGATGGACCTCGGCCTGTAGGCGGCGTGCCCGTCCGGTGCTCGGCGAGCACGCGTCCATAGGACGCAGGCCGCCTGGTTATGAGATGCGCCCCGAGCGGCACTTATCTCAAGCGGGGGTGACCGCGTCTTTGATGTAGCCGCCGTGGGGTTTCGGGTTCGTCGGTGACGTGTTCTCTGGAGCGGCGTGTTTGACGTATTGCATGTGCGACACGACAACGCGCGGCGCCGGGCGGTCGACGCGATCAAACAATTGGACCAAGGCGCCGACGCGGTCAGCTTCTCGGCTGTGGCCGCCGCCGCGTCGGTGTCACGAGGTTGGCTCTACCGCCAAGACGACCTGCGAGTGCTCATCATGCATCTACGACCAACGGGCACCACCCACACGTCCCCACAGATCAGCGCGCATCGTGCGAGCCTCGCGTCCATCCGGGAGCGCCTCGACGCCGCCCGCATCGAGATCACCGACCTTCGCGCCCAGAACGCCGCGTTACGCGACCAAGTCGCCCGTCGGCTCGGCGAGCAACGAGCCAAGCCCTAAGCCCTGGCAGCCCCCCATCGGTACATCAGCGACATGTGCTCGACGCAGACCCGCAGGCCAGGCGTCACCACCTCACCCCCGCTCGAGATAACGGCATCTGTGAAGGAGCGGTTTTTGTCAAGGGGGTCTCCCCGTAGGGGAGTCCGTTTTCCGGCCGTTAGGCCGGTGTGGAGCTGGCGGCGTTCCTGTTCGCGGGCGCGCGCCGGTGAGGAGCCGGGGTCAACGTGGAGCGCCCTGCTGGACGAACGACGTTGATGCCGGCGACGACCGGCGCACACTGGATCAGGAATGTTGCGGCGTGATGGTGGCTCCTGCGGTTAGCGACCGGGACACGCTGTGACTCTCACCATTCCCCGAAATGTTTGTGGGAGGGGCAGGCCGGGACCGAAGAGCCGGCTGCCGGGCATCTGTTCGTGCCGCCACGAGGGGGCACATGGTGGGTTCCGGCCACAGCCAGACAGGGTCAATCACTTCCTCGACCGCGCCCGAAGGGGGTCATGCCGATTGGCGACCTCGTGTCTGGCTGTGTCCGATCCGGCTCACCCGGCCCCGCCGGCCGGCGCGAGGCATCGGATGTGCCCGTCGCGCAGACCGAAGTAGACGAGGGTGAGGAGTCGACGGGCCGCGGCGACGCGGGCCACCTTGACGCCGCGGCGGGCTTGGATGCGCTGGTAG
>CAXMLU010000331.1:0-4106 GCA_964194255.1 uncultured bacterium | reverse complement strand
ACGGCCGTCGCCAGCCTGGCCGGGCAGTGCGCAATGCGTACGTAAGTACCAAGTTCGGCACTCCCGACAGCTACATTGCCGGGCAATGAGTGCCGCCGCCCACCGCCGCGTCGGCCAGTACCGCAGGTTGCTCGTCGGCGGTGGAGCCCTGTTGCTGTGCCTATCGCTGCTGGCTGCAGGCATCGACCGGTATTGGTTGTCGGGCGGCGCGACGAGCCGGCGGACCGTTAGTGGGCCCGGCCCTACGGGATTGCCGGCGGCGACCACCACCACCACGGCCGCGCCCACCGAGATCGACCCTGGCCAGCTCCCCCAGACCCACGACCAACCGACCGCCACCGGACCGGCCTTTGACGCCCGGGTGCATGGTCTGTGGCAGGCGATCGTCGAGGACAACCCCGACCTGGCGATGCCGTTCTTCTTTCCGCTCACCGCCTACGAACAGGCCAAAGCCCTGCCCAACCCGGCCCAAGACTGGCAGCAGCGCCTGGTGACCGCATACCGGAACGACCTGCATGTCCTGCACCTGTCGCTCGACAACGCCGGCACCGCCGTGCTTACGTCGATCGACGTGCCAGGGACGCAGGCCGTGTGGATCAATCCCGGCGTCGAGACCAACAAGATCGGGTATTTCCGGGTGTACGGGACGACCGTCCACTATCTGGTGGATGGAGCCAAGCACTACTTCACGGTGGCATCGCTGATCTCGTGGCGGGGCGAGTGGTATGTCGCGCATCTGTATGTTCGCTGATGCGGGCGGCGTCGCCCTTTCCCCACCACCTAATGCACCGTGACGGTGCCCGCCGATCCATCAACCATGGCCCCGTCGGGAATCTTGCTGGTGGCCCCGATGACCGAGACGACGCACGGGATGCCCAACTCCCGGGACACGATGACGGCGTGGCTGATCTGGGCGCCGACGTCGACTACCACTGCCGCGGCCGGCACGAACAGCGGCGTCCAGGCCGGATCGGTGATCGGTGCGACCAGGACGTCGCCCGGCTCGAGCGCCTGCGGCGCAGAGGGATCGAGGATGACTCGGGCCCGGCCGGTCGACTTGCCCGGGCAGCCGGGAATGCCCGTCAGCACGGTTCCAGCCTTAACCCAATCCGCGTGCGGCTCACGCTTGCTCCGGCGCGGCCAGGTCGCCAGAGGCGGCACCGTGCGATGAATGATGAATGGAGGTTGCAGGTCGAACAGCTGGCGGTACTGCTGCGCCCGCTCCTGCGTGGTCGAACCAAACGAAGCAGGATCGGCCGCGAATGCGTCGAGCTCCTCATCGAGCAACATGAAGATGTCCTCGGCGACATCCAGGTCGCCAGCCTCGTAGTGACGCCGGCCGAGCTCCCGCATGGCCAGACGCATCTCGTGGACGACCTTGATGTTGTTCGTCTTCGTCCGCTCCCGGCCGGCCAGGTACAGCCCCGCGGCGCGCATCCCGGCCTGAAACTGTCCCAGTGCGACCGCGTCGCCCGCGACCCGCGCCTCCACCTCAGCGGTGGCTTTTTCCCGCTCGGCCCGTCGCACCTCGGTGTGCGACTCGGGCGACTCCTCGTCGGCCGTCAGGCGCATGCGATCGATGGCCACCAAGGCCAGTGCCGGCCTCGTCCCCCACGTGTCGGAACGCAGTTCCCACTCGTTTGGACCACGAGCTCCGAAGTCACGCAGAAACGCGTCGAAGCCGGCCAGGAACGCGGCGGCGTCGTCGTCGTCGATCGTCTTCAGCGAGTCCAGCAGGCCGGTGACGCCGCGCTCGAAGGCGGCCGTCATCGCCGGCGAACTGCGTACCTGGCGGCTCAGCGTCCACAGCGCCCAGGAGGGAGCCGCCGAGTCGACATCGCCGACCCCGGCGACGAGGGTCATCGTCAGCTCCGGTCGCCCTACCGCTTGACAGATGGCGGCGACGGTGCCGACCGCTAATCCGGCCCCGCCCGACACGGAGATGTGACGCTCGAACAACCGCCGGTGCCACGGCACCATGCGGCGGGCCCGACCGATGAGCTCGGCATCTGACAGGGAGTGCAGATCGGGGCGAGCCGCTACGAGCTCATCGACCTCGGCCTTCTCGGCGCGCGGTTCGGGAAGGTCCTCGTCGGTGAACAGCCGATCAATCCACGTCTGGAGTTGGGCGGTGCGCTCCGGGTCGTCGTCGCCAGGACGAGGCTCGTACGGCGGGATGCCCGGCATCTCACCGAAGTACTGGAAGTCCACGATCTCGGGAGTGAGCCCCGGGCAACGGACCCCGTAGAGCCGGGTCGCCGACATGTTCAGGTAGAGGTAGCCACCGAAGCTGCCGATCGTGTTCGGACGGTCATCGTCGAACTCGGAGGCGGCGATCGAGCCGGTATTCACGTACGCATCCCGCCAGCCGGCCTCGCCGGCCCGCAGCATTCCGAGTGTGCCGGTCAGGGGCGAGATCGGATCCGGCATGACCTCGCCGGCGTTGGCCCGGGTGTAGGTCGGAAATCGCTCGCTCGGCTCGTTGTCCGTGATCCAACGGTCCATGGCCATCCTTAGCACGCCCCCCCGCCTGCCATCCGGAACATCACTCGGCCAGGATCTCGATCCGGTTGCCAAACGCGTCGTCGACATAGAAATGGCGGACGTCAGGAAGATCGTCCTCCCATCGGACGTCGTGGCCGGCGGTCTCGAGCGTGGCGGCCAGTTCGTCGATCCCCGAGACCATCAGGGCGGGGTGAGCCTTCCGGGCCGGGCGGAACTCGGCGTCGACACCGAGATGAACGTGCACGTCGCCGCGCTGGAACCAGCATCCCCCGCGGGCGGCCAGCCCGGCGGGCTTGGGAACGTGCTCCATCCCCAGCAGCCCGCCATAGAAGGCGATAGCGGCCTCTTCCTGCCCCGCCGGCATGGCCAGCTGAACATGGTCGAGGCGGGTGATCTCGTACGCAGCCGTCATGGGTGAACCATGCCACGGGCGTGGTTCGAAGAAGGTCTCAACGCGCCATCGGGATGTTCGGTCCCCAGAGTGAATTACTCTTGGTCGGTAGAGGACGAAGGAGGATCCGGTGAACGAAGCGTGGAGACCGGTCCCAGGACAAGTGGCACTCATCGAATACGCCGAGGTCGACTCCTCGCCTGAAAGCCAGGCGTGTCTGACCGGATTGGTGCTTTCGGACAACGATGGGCATGTCACCGTCGACCTGGGTGCGTCTGGGCCGCTCGACGAGACCCGCGCGGAGATTGTCGTCAGCTTCTTCTCGCCCGAGGCGCTCTATCGGGTCCACGCCACCGCCCGACCGCACGGCCCGCCCGCCGTCATTGAGCTCGACAACGTCCAGTACGTGGAGCGGGTGCAGCGGCGGCTCAGCCCGCGCGTGCCGCTGCGCCTACCCGTGGCGCTGGGATCGTTTGACGATCCGTCCTCTGGTTTCTCCGGACTCAAGGGTCACACCTTGGACATCGGCCTTGGCGGCATGCGAGTGGAGACGGAGGCGCCATTCCCCGCTGGCGCCGACCCCACCATCGCTCTCACACTCGACGATGGGCGTCACATGGTCGCCCACACACGCGTGGTCATGGCCGACATCGAAGAGAGCCATTGCGAATATCGCTTGGCCTTTATCGATCTGGATGACGCCGACCGCGCCCTGATCGCCAGTCTCGTCGGCGACTACAGCAACGGCCGCATCGGCTAGCCCTGCGCGGTTCGCCACCGTCAGTGGATTCGCAGTTCAACGTGAATGGGTCGATGGTCTGAGCCCTCAGTCGCGCCGACCCGGCCGCCCAGGATCTCGACCGCACCGCGCACCAAGATGTGATCGATCTGGCTGTGCGGCCGGTGGGCCGGCCAGGTCGGCCCGAGCACGGCCCGGCGCCAATCGGGAAAGCAGCGAGAGACCACGGGACCCCACATGTTCATGTCTCCGGCCAGCACGGCCGGACTGTCGACCCCGGTGGACAACGCCTGCTCGAGCCGCCGTAGCTGCATGAGCGATCCGTAGGGACGGTGCGATACGTGGGCGGTGGCCACCGTGAGGGTGGTGTCGCCGACGTCTATCTCGATGACGAGCGCACCCCGAGGAGCCGGATCCGCAATCGCATGACCGAGGTCGATGTCAGGCTGGCGTCGAGACGGCACCCGGCAA
>CAXMLU010000330.1:0-1863 GCA_964194255.1 uncultured bacterium | reverse complement strand
GCCCCGCACGGTCCAGTTCCTCGATCGGTTCGACATCGACTACTCGCTGTGCATGTACTGCGGGATCTGTGTCGAGGTGTGTCCGTTCGACGCCCTTTTCTGGACTCCGGAGTACGAGTACTCCGAGACGCACATCGCCGACCTTCTCCACGACAAGACCCGCCTGGGCGAGTGGATGCAGACCGTGCCCGAGCCGCCGGCACTCGAAGCCGGCGCCGAGGCGAAGAAGGGAGCGAGGAAATAGCCGTGCACGCTGATCTCCTGGCCTGGTCCGCCCCCGCCAGCCTCCCTGAGAACATCACGTTTGGGGTGCTGGCCGCCGCCATCGTGGTGTCGGCCCTTCGCGTCGTCACCACCAAGAACGTCGTCCATGCCGCCCTGTATCTGGTCATCGTGCTCGCCGGCGTGGCGGCCAACTACCTGTTGCTGGGGGCGGAGTTCGTCGCCGTCTCCCAGATCCTCGTTTACATCGGCGCCATCGTGGTGCTCTTCCTCTTCGGCATCATGTTGACGCAGGCCCAGATCGGACGGATCGGAAGCCTGGACAACGATCAGCGCTGGGTGGCCGCGACCGTGGCGCTCTTCCTGGCCGGAACGCTGGGCACTGTCCTGCAGCAGGCGTTCACCGACCAGAAGATCGTCTTCGGTCCGATCCAGCGGACCTCCGACGTCAGCATCTCGATCTTCCAGACCTATGTCATCCCGTTCGAGGTCGTGTCCATCGTGCTCCTCGCTGCACTGGTGGGTGCCATCGTGATCGCTCGCCGGGATTAAGGGGACAGTCCATGCTCCTCAACCAGTTCCTCTTCCTCGGAGCCTTCCTCTTCTGCACGGGTGTCTACGGCGTCCTCGCCCGCCGGAACGGTGTCCTTGTGCTCATGTCCATCGAGCTGATCTTGAATGCGGTGAACATCAACCTGGTGGCCTTTGGCGCGTTCGACAAGACGGTCGCCGGCCAGGTGTTTGCGCTGTTCGTCATTGCCGTGGCCGCCGCCGAGGTCGGTGTCGGGCTGGCCATCGTGCTGCTCATCTACCGCAACAGTCATTCCATTGACCTGGACCAGGTCGCGAAGATGAAGGGCTAGGCGAGGGCGCCTCCATGCACAACTGGTTCCTGGACAACGCCTGGCTCATTCCCGCCATCCCGGCGGCAGCCTTCGTCGTGATGCTGTTCTTCGGCAAGCGCCTGCCTCACCAGGCCGCCCACCTCATCGGCATCCCCGCGGTGGGGATCAGCTTCGTGCTGGCCTGCGCCGCGGCGGTGGCGTGGATCAGGCGGCCGTCGGTGGGTGTGGGCGAGGAGAGGCTGCGGCCGTATGTCGAGCGCGGCTTCACCTGGTGGCAGAGCGGAGGCGTCAAGTTCCGCATTGGCATCCACATCGACGGTCTGGCCGTGATGATGCTGTTCGTCGTCACGCTCGTCTCGCTCCTGGTGCACATCTTCTCCAGCGCGTACATGCACGACGACCGGCGATACGTGTACTACTTCGCCGCCCTGGCCCTCTTCACGGCGTCGATGCTGTTGATGGTGGAGGCCTCCGAGTCCATCGAGCTGCTGGTCGGCTGGGAGCTGGTGGGCGTGTGCTCGTTCATGCTGATCGGCCACTGGTGGGAGGAACAGCCCAACAGCGACGCGGCGCTGAAGGCCTTCTTCACCACCCGCACCGGCGACGTCGGACTCATGATCGGCGTGATCCTCCTGTTCTTCGCGGCCGGCCAGACCTTCAACATCCAGGCCATCAACGACAAGGCGCTCGCCGGGCAGATCCCCCATTACCTGGTCCTGCTGGGCGCGGTGGCCCTGTTCATCGGGACCATCGGCAAGTCGGCCCAGTTCCCGCTGCACACCTGGCTGCCCGACGC
>CAXMLU010000329.1:0-7801 GCA_964194255.1 uncultured bacterium | reverse complement strand
CGCCTATCTCGAGCCCGAAGCCGGCGTCGGCTGGATCGAGAACGACGTGGTTACGCTACGGGTATCGGCCCAGGTCATCGAGCACGCCGTCCAGATCTCCGAGATCCTCAACCTCCCCGAGAGCCGGGTTCGGGTGATCGCCTCGTACATGGGCGGCGCGTTCGGCGGGAAAGAGGACATGACCGTGGAGCCGTACCTGGCCCTGCTGGTGTGGCACACCGGCCGACCGGTGCGGATGGTGTGGGACCGCCAGGAGTCCGTCGTCGCCAGCACCAAGCGGCATCCCTTCGTCATGCGGTACCGCACCGGAGCGCGGGCCGACGGCACCCTCGTCGCCCAGGAGATCGACATCCTCGGCGATGCCGGCGCCTATCCCTACCTGAGCGCCCGCATCATGTTCGCCGGGGGCGCCTTGTCCTGCGGCCCCTATCGCGTGCCGAACGTCGCGATCCGGTCACGGGCCGTGTTCACTAACAATGTGCCCACCAGCGCGTTCCGCGGCTTCGGCGCCATGCAGGTTGTGTTCGGCTACGAGTCGCAGATGGACCGCCTGGCTGATGCGCTGGGGATGGACCGCCGGGAGCTGCGAGAGCGGAACTTCCTCCAGAAGGGCGACACGATCCCGACAGGCGAGGTCCTCGAGACGGCAGTGGCGGTGAGAGAGACCGCCGATCGGGCTCTCGGTGCTCTCGGCGATCGAGCCCTGCCGAGCGGGCAGAACAAGCGGGTCGGGCGAGGATTCGCGTGCAACATGCAGCCCTACGGGCGCACGATCTGGTTCCGGGACCGGGCATCGGCGTGGTTGACCCTGCAGCGGGACGGCACGCTCCTGGTGCGCTCTGGGGTCACCGACGTCGGTGCCGGACAGGCCGCGAGCCTCTGCCAGATCGCGTCGGAGATCGTGGGAGTGCCTCTCGACGACATCAGCGTCTACATCGGTGACACGGCCCTCACCCCGCCTGCCGGAGGCACGTTCGCCACTCGTCAGCTCTTCATGTCCGGCAATGCCGTGCTCGCGGCGGCGAGAGCCCTTCGAGAACGCCTCCTCCCCGTCGCGGCCGACCTGCTCAACGTTCCCCCCGAGGACGTGGGCTTCGAGGACGGGATGGCCGTGACGACCGACAGCTCGGCGCGCGGCGTAATGCTCGCCGAGCTGGCCAAGGAGTGCGAGAGCCGCCAGATCGAGACGGCCGTGCTGGTCACCTGGCGCGCCGAGGCCGGGGTGTTCGACCCCGAGACCGGACAGGGCTCCACCTTCCCGGACTACACCTACGGCACCCACGCCGCAGAGGTCGAAGTCGACGTGGAGACCGGGGAGGTGCGGGTCCTCAAGTATGTCGCCTCCCACGACGTGGGCCGGGCGATCAACCCGCTGCGCGTCGAGGGCCAGATACAAGGGGGCGCCATGCAAGGGCTCGGCTACGCCCTGATGGAGGAGATCGTCCTCGACGAGGGCCGGCCAGCGTCGCCGCTGTTCGCGAACTATCTGATCCCTAGCGCCCTCGATATGCCCGACATCCGTGTCGAGCTGGTCCAGAGTGGTGAGGGGAAGGGTCCGCTCAACGCCCGGGGCATCGGGGAGCCGCCCATCGGTCCACCGGCGGCGGCCATCGCCAGCGCCATCGCCGACGCGGTGGGCCGTCGCCCGGCGCGTCTGCCCATGACCCCCGAACGGGTGCTGGCCCTGCTGCGCGACGCCGGTCCCGCGGCAGGATCCGGGGAGGCGTGACGCCGTTCGAGCCGGTGCCGCGACGGGTGCGGGCCGCACTGGGGAGCATCGATGTCTGGGCCAACCCCTTACCGGGCCGGGTGGAGACCAGCACCTCGCCCGTAGACGTCCTCGCCTTCCGCGCGCAGCTGCCCGGCTACGTGCCCGCTCGCTGGTCATGTCGGCCACCTCCTGGCCGGCCTACGAGCGGGTACCGGCCTGGGTGAGCGAGGGGTACGGCACGATCTTCGCCGAGATCGACCGCCCGCTGGAACAAGCAGACGGAGCGGTCCCAACGACGGTCGTCGTGCCCGTCGGAGTCGGAGCGTTGGCCTGGGCCGCCCTGCGCCGTTACGGGGCGGCGGGCGAGCTCGGGACACGCGGGTGGTCACAGACGAGCCCCGTACCGTTGCGTGCGTGCTTTGCTCACTGCAGGCCCGGCACCCGTGACGGGCCTAGGACCGCACCGTTCGATCATGGCCGGGCTCAACTGTGGAACGCCTTCGCTCCTGGCGTGGCCTCTGCTCGCAAGCGTGCCGTGGCGATCGACGACAAGCAGGCTCGTGGCTCCATGTGCAGGCTGGCCGCCGTAGCGTCGAACCGTCGAGACCGGTGATGCCGCTCTCGGTGGCCTGGCCGAGCTCCTCGCCGCCGCGGAGCCCGACGTCACACGAGCTGCCGGGCTGGGTCCGGAGGCGTCGGTCCTCGTGCTGGTCACCGAAGGACCAGGCGAGACGGTCCGCCGAACAGATCGTGGGCCGTCCCCCCGGGGACGGTCCGGCCCGGACGGCTAGGTTCCGCCCTGTGAACGAAGTCGAAGCGCTGTCCGTGCGGGACGTCCTCGCGATGCACGAGATGAGGGACGCCGAGCTCGTCGCCGGCAGCGCCGGCATCACCAGGAACGTCACCGGCGTCAACATCGTCGAGGTGCCCGACATCTCCCGGTGGCTCCGAGGCGGCGAGCTCCTGTTCACGGCCGGTTATGCCTGGCGGAGCGTTCCGACCCAGTTGGTGGATGCCCTTCGCGACTTCGACCGCCTGAAGGTCTCCGCACTCGTCCTCAAGCTCGGGACCTATCTCGATGCCATTCCTGCCCAGGCGTGCTCGGTCGCCGAAGAGCTCGGCTTCCCGATCATCCGGCTCCCGGAGTCGGTCGCGTACATGGACGTCATCGACCCCCTCAACGAACAGCTGAGGGCCCGGCGGCTCTGGATGTTCGAGCGCCTCCACGACACCGAGCAGCAGCTGCTCGTTCCTGGCCTCGACGAACAGTCGATCGAACGCGTGGCCGGCGTGCTCAGCCGTCAGATCGACAACCCGGTGTACGTCGTCGATCTCATCGACGACGTCGTAATCGTCGTCCATGCGGACGGCAGCAGCCTCACCACCGCCTTGGACGGGATCGATGGTGAGGTCGCCGCGATCGTCGCCTCGGTGCTCCCGGCGACCAGCCTTCCCATCGGCCGCACCGCGGTTCGACGCACCTTCAGCGACGGCCGCGGCGGGCTCTGTGCGGCACTCGTGGTGGCGCGGGAGATCCGAGGGGTGCTGGTCGCGGTAGAGGACGGTGCGCGCCTCGATGACTTTGCCCAGTTCACCCTGGCGCATGCCGCTCAGTTGGTCTCCTTCCTGTTGCTCAAACGCCTCGCCCGTCTCGAGGGCCGCAGTGAGGCGACGGCGTTCCTCGTGAGCTCGCTCCTCGGGGACGAGCTGACCAGCGAGGAAGCGGTCGAACGGGCACTCGCCCTCGGGCTCCGTCTGGCCCGTCCCTGTGCCGCCCTCATCGTGGGATCCTCGGAGCGGCCTACCCCGGAGCAGCTCGACGCCTTGCGCCGGGACCTGTCGCGCTCCCTCGGGACCATACCGCACGCCATCGGTCCCGACGGCGACTGGACCGCGGTGCTGGTGCAGTCCGATCACGACACGACGGTCGATGCCATGGATCGTGTGGGTGACCGGCTCCTCCAGGTGGCTTACCAGCACAACCTCCGCCGTCCCGTGATCGCCATCGGGTCCGTGCACGCCGGTCTCGAGGGCCTCCGCCGGTCTCGTTCGGAGGCCATGATCGCCTACCAGACGCGCAGTCGAATCGGCACGGGCGGGGTCGTGCACTTCAACGACCTCGGCGTCGAGCGTCTCCTCAGCCAGATCCCCCCGACTGAGGTCACGGTGCAGTACGTGCGCGCCACGATCGGGGCCATCGAGGGTGACCCGGAGCTGGTCCGGACCGTCCAGGTGTACGTCGAGTCCGGCGGCCGGAAGCTCGCCACGGCGAAGAAGCTCCCGCTCCACCGCTCGAGCCTGGAGTACCGCCTCGAGAAGATCGCCAGGCTACTCGGCGTCGACCTGACGGTGCCCGAGCGCCAGCTCGAACTGTGGCTGGCCCTGCGGCTACGTCAGGTGCACGCGCTGTCCGTCCCTCACGACACCGAGGAGAACCCGGGTCGTGCCCTTCCCTGAGCTCGTGTTCGGGAGGTCGGCTCGTCACCGGGCCGTCCGATGCGGTCGAGGGTCGGAGCGACCTGCTAATCCTCGGGCAAACCCCCCGGCGCCCGTCATGTCAACAATCAACAAGTTCGGGGAGCCAGATCATGCCTACCGCCGCGACAACATATGACTTACTCCGGTCGCTGGACGTGCGGGCGGTGTTCTGTAATGCTGGGTCCACCGAGCTCTCAGGTTGAGCGTGGCGTCGCCAACGAGATCCGAGCCTGGGCCGCCACAGCCCGAGAGGCGCTCTGTTCCGGCCAGCCGGGAAGCGACGCCCACGGCTGGATCGAATGGGCCGAGGCTTATGCGTCTTGATCGACCCCATGGTCGACCTCGGCGGCAATCCTGAGCCGCTGGAGCCCACCGGCGACGCCTTACGCCCGTTCATGCGGGGCTGGAGTGGAGCCTGTCGGTGTCGGAAAACTCGGTTAGGTCGTTACAGCTAATTCGTGCCGGCGGGCCGGGTGCGGCGACGATTGTGCCGGTGATGGAGCTTGGCCCTCCGGACTCGCCGAACAAGCGGAAAACCAAACCACCGCAAGCTGCGTCGGTCAAGAGCCGGGGTGGTGAGCGTTGCGGAAAAGGCCCGCTATCAGCGGGACAGGTGTGCGACGGGCGGACGAACATGCTTAACCACTGCTGACGCTCCGAATGCGGAACGATGGCATCACAACCGGGGACGAACCGTGGCCCCGGGACAAAGGCGCGCCGATGGTGGCGCGCCCTCAGCCAGGAGGCGTCCGGCGCAGCTGACGGGCCGGGACGTTGTCGACCTGCCCGCTATGGTGGGAGCCAATGTTCTGGGGCAAGGCGGGTATGGACGGGGTGGTGACTGGCATCAAGGCGATCGACGTCCCCGACGTTGCGCGCAGGCTGCGGGGTGGGGAGTTTCTCTTCACCGCCGCTACGCGTGGCGGGACCACCCCGAACGCCTCGCCGACCCGCCGCCCGAGCTCCACCGAACGGGCGTCGCTGGGTCCCGGTCAAGCTCGGGGCCTACGTCCCCGCGCTCGGCCCCGGCGTGTGCTCGGCTCGCCGACGACCACGGGTTCCCGGTCATCCCGGTCCGCTCATATCGCCTATATGGACGTATCCGCCCCTCTACCGGCGCTTTGGTGTCCCAGCGGCTGTGGCTGCTCGATCGCTCGGCCGAGGCCCCGCAGATGCTCGGCCGCGGCCAACCGCCCCGGCCCGCACCGGGCTTCAGGGCGTGCGCCGGTCGCGCTCCGACGCCGTTGTGGTGCTGCGCGCGTCGGGGACGTCCGCTTGCGTCGTGGTCCACTTTGAGGAACTCAGGGTTGAGCGCCTGCTGTCCCAGATCCCGCTCGGCGATGGCGTGTCGGCCTACGTCGACGCCATCATCGGGGCGGTGGCGAGCGATCCCACTCTGCTCCGGACGTTAGAGGTGGTCTGCGCCGCCAGCGGTCGTAAGGCAGCCGCCGCCGCTCTGTCACTAGATCGCCCTAGCCTGAACTACCGGCTCGCCAAGATCGCCCGCCTCCTCGACGTCGACCTAACCAGTCCCGAGCGGCCATTGGAGCTGTGGCAGGCGACTCGCCTGCGTCGGGTGGTGCGCTCGGGACGGGAGAAGGCGTGAGTCCCAGGCCGGCCGTACAGCATGCGGCGGACGCTCGGGGGCTTCGCGTGGTCGTGCGGAACGGTGCCCGCTCTTTCGTGGCCGGCGACGAGCCGACGGCGGGCGCCACCGACTTCCACCGGCGGCTGCCGGGCTACGCCCCGACGCCGCTCGTCGATGTCCCCGAGCTCGCCGATCGCCTTGGCATCGCCCGGGTGTGGGTCAAGGATGAGTCGTCTCGCTTCGGGCTGCCCTCCTTCAAGATGCTCGGGGCCTCGTGGGGTTGCTACCGGGCCTTGGTCCTCCACGCCGGCACCGCGCCGGTGTGGCGGGATCTGGGGGATCTGGCCTCGTGGGCGGCGACGCTCGGGCCCTTAACCCTCGTTACCGCCACCGACGGCAATCACGGCCGGGCCGTGGCCCGCATGGCAAACCTGCTCGGACTGGCCTCGGAGGTCTACGTCCCGGCCGGGACCGCGCCGGCCCGGATCGACGCCGTGGAGGAGGAGGGGGCGCGGCTCACGGTCGTGGAGGGCTCCTATGACGACGCGGTGGCCGTGGCCACCGCCCGAGCCGACGCCCACCACATAGTGGTTTCGGACACCTCGTGGCCCGGCTACGTCGAGGTACCCCGGGCCGTCGCCCAGGGCTACGCTACGATCTTCACCGAAATCGAGTCGGCGCTCCCCCGAGGAACGTCACCCGACGTCGTGGCGGTGCAGATCGGCGTGGGGGCGCTCGCGTCGGCGGTCGTTCGGCACTACCGCCGGCGGGGCCGGGTGGACAGGCCGGCCCTTCTCGGGGTCGAGCCGGCCGACGCGGCATGCGTGCTTGCGTCGATGGAGGCGGGCCGGCGGGTGACACTGCCCGGTCCCCAGAAGTCGATCATGGCCGGGCTCAACTGCGGCACCCCCTCAATCGTCGCTTGGCCGCTGGTCTCCCAGGGCATCGACGCGTACTGCGCCATCTCCGACGAGGCGGCCTGCGCTGCCATGCGCGACCTCGCGGCAGTCGGGGTTAGCGCTGGTGAGTCGGGGGCGGCCGGGCTGGCGGGGTTTGAGGCGGTTATGGCAGCCGACGGCGACAGCGCCGAAGCCGGCCGCCGAGTCCTGAGCCTGGATGCCGCCAGCCGCCTCCTCGTCATCTGCACCGAGGGGCCGACCGATCCCGCCGGCTACAGGGCAGCGCTCGCCACCGACGAACAGCCGGAGGCGGATTGAGTCGCGATCGTCGGCCGCAGCGCGGTGGGCGGGGCAGCGGCTCCGCTCAGTCGTGGCGGGGACGTGGGCGTGCACGAGCACGTCACCGTCGGGCTCGCCCGTGAAGGTGCAAAGATCGGCGCGCGGCGCCGCCGCCCAGATGCGGTCGGCATCGTTTGGGCCCTCCGGGGCTGCGTCCACGTCCACGAGGTCGGCGGTGTTGGCGGCGGTCATGCGGCGGACATCGTCCTCTACCACCCCAGCGTCTGGGCGAAGATGCGCAAGGCCTCGGACAGCAGCGGGTTGGGGGCGTTGCCCTGTCGGACACCAGGAGGTACCGCACGGCGCCGACCCGGGAAGTCCTCGACTACAAGCTCGGGGGTGGCGTAGTGCCACGCCAGCGAGACTGTGCAGTATCCGAACTCGGGCATCGCTCCAAGCCGAGCGATCTCCTCGATGGTGTCCAGGTCGAGGTTGCGCACCTTGAACAATAGGTGCGTTACCACGATCTTCTCCGGGCCCTGCTCCCGCGCCCTCGACCAGCTGGGCCCCGAAGCGCCCCGGGTCGCGTAGAGGCGATCTCCGAAGAGCGCCTTCCGGTCGAAACCGACCTCCTGGGCGACGGCCCGAGCCTTGACACCACACTTGCGATGATATATGATAGCGGAGATGGCAATCGAACCATGTCGGTCGTGCGGTTCGCCAGCTTGCGTGGCGCTCTCAGGCTCCGGCACGCCGCAGTCAGCGGGATCTACATCCGGCTCGCCCTTGTCGGGGTGTTTCTGATGACCCGATTCCGAGCCCTCGAGCAGTTCCTTTATCGGCGGG
>CAXMLU010000328.1:0-5364 GCA_964194255.1 uncultured bacterium | reverse complement strand
GCCTTCGCGGTCGAAAGTCACCGGCGGGCGGCCACTGTCACCGACAGCGGCGCCAATATAAACGAGCTGCTCCCGGTACCGATCAAGGATGAGGAGGGTGAGCTCACCGGCGCCATGCTCGAGACCGACGAGGGGATCCGGCGGGGGAGCAGCATGGAAGTGCTGGCCGGGTTGCCGACGGCGGCCAGCTGGGATCCGTCCCTCGCGCCCGACATCACGGCCGGCAATGCGTCTCAGATGTCCGACGGGGCGGCCGCCATGCTCATCGCCAGTCGGGAGACGGCGGAACGGCTTGGCTTGCCCATCCGGGCCCGGTTCCTTCATTTCGCGGTGGTCGCCGAGGACCCCATCCTGGTGTTGTCCGCTCCGAACCCGGCCACCCGGAAGCTCCTGGCCAAATCGGGGATGAGCATCGAGGACTTCGACGCCATCGAGTGCAACGAAGCTTTCGCGGCCATCGCGTTGATGTGGACGCGCGAGTTCCTGCCCGACATGGAGCGCTTCAACCCGCGCGGCGGTGCCATCGCCATCGGCCATCCGCTGGGCGCCAGCGGGGTGCGGCTCATGACCACGCTGCTCAACCAGCTGGAGGCGACCGGAGGCCGGTATGGCTTCCAAACCATGTGCGAAGGCGGTGGCCAGGCCAACGCCACCGTCATCGAACGTCTGTGAGGGAACACCGCTACACCCTCGACCTTCCCCACTCTCCATCCCGCTTGTGGGCCCTGATGCAGGACTACGACCGGTGGACCGACTACGCGCCGATGGTGATCGGTGTCGAGGTCATCTACCGGGGTGACAGCGGCGGCAACGGCTTGCTGCGGCGGGTAATCTTCAAGATGCCGCTGGGCCGGAAAGGCACCGCCCTGGAACTGGTGCGAGAGGTGACGCCCAACGAGGGTTACACGTACACCATGATCTCCAGCCAGCCGGGCCAGGATCAGACCGGCATGGTACGCCTTGAGCGGGTCGATGCCAATTGGACCCGCTTGCATTTCGAGGAGCGCTACCACCTGGCCAAGGCGCCGTTCAAGTGGTTCGAGGGCCCGATCTACCGGTTCATCAGCAAGCAGAACGAAGCGTCGATGCGGGCGTTGTCCGCCTGGCTGTCCGACCACCCCGAGTACCGGCCCGAGCTGGTCGACGCCTGAGGCGTCAGGCTAACTGGACCATCGCTTCGAGCTGCTCGAGGCAGTGCGCCAATGACGAGTGGATCAGGCGCAGGTTCAGGAACGTGGCGCCGGCCTCGACCGCCTCGGCTACCTGGCCCCGTGCCTTGTCCGGATTTCCCATCGGGTCGAGGGCCGGTTCGGGAAACAGTCCGACCTCCAACGGTCGCGTCCTCTTCGCCCACGCCTCACTCTCTCCCGCCTGGCGGAGCCAGGCGCCGGCCTGCTCGGCGCTGACGCCGAACGGCACCCAGCCGTCGGCCAACTCGATGGCGCGCCGCAACGAGCGGCTCGTGCGGCCGCCGATCCAGATCGGGACCTGCGGCTGCCGGGCACACGGTTCGACGACGAAGCCCTCGAAGTCGTAGAAGGGACCGTGGTACTCCGGTTCCCGGCTCGACAACGATGCTCTCAGGGCGCGCAGGGCATCGTCACCGCGTTCGCCGCGATCCGCGAAAGGCGCGCCGAGCAGTTCGAACTCCTCGACCAGCGAGCCCACCCCGACCCCGAGGATGAGGCGCCCATCCGAAACCTGGTCAAGGGTCCCGTAGCGCTTGGCGATCTCCAGGGGATGGTGGTAGCCGAGGACCAGCACGTGGGTGGCGAAGCGAAGCCGGGTGGTGCGCGCCGCTAGGTAGCCGAACACAGAGAGCGGATCCCAGTAGCGCCCGCCTCGTCGTTCGACGGCTTCAGTCGGAACCGCAACGTGCTCGCTACACGTGATGTGCGAGTAGCCCAACCGCTCGGCGGCGTCGGCGATGGCGACGACCGCATCGAAGCCGGCGTCGCGCTCCCAGGCGTTGTGGACGCGCGGGTTGAGCGTGAGGACGGGCGTGATGAGCCCCAGCTTCACCGTTGCGGCATGCCGATGGCCCGGTCAGCCAGGATGTTCTTCTGCACCTCGGTGGTGCCGGCGCCGATCGAGGTGTAGCGCTGCCAGACGTACTGGTGGTTCCAGTGGCCGTTGTCGACCGCGTCGGGGCCGCCACGTGCCAGTATCCCGGCACCGCCCAGCATGTCGCAGCCAAGCTCGGCGAGTGTCTGCGACAAGTAGCTCCACTGCAGCTTGGCCAGTTGCACTTCCGGCCAGCTCTTTTCGCCCTTCAACACCTTGGTCAGGGCGCGGTAGTTGAGCAGCCGGGTCAGGGTGATCTGAGTCCAGACCCGAGCCAGCCGTTCCCGGATCTCGGGGTCCTCCAAGGCGGCCGGGTTGTGCTTCCGGGCAGAAGCGATCATGTTGTCGAGTTCGATCTTCATCGTGATGGACAGCCCGCTGGTGCCGACCCGCTCGTGGCCCAAGGTGCCCATCGCCACCTGCCACCCCTGGCCCTCTTCGCCCAGCCGGTAGGCGGCGGGCACCCGGGCGTCGGTGAAGATGACTTCGTTGAACATCTCGTCACCCGTGATGTCACGGATCGGCCGGCACTCGATACCGGGAAGCGACATGTCGACGATGAGCGCGGTGATGCCCTCGTGCTTAGCCTTGCGCTCGATTGCACCCGGATCGGTCCGCACCAGGAACAGACCCCACTGGGCTATGTGCGCGGTCGAGATCCAGATCTTCTGTCCGTTCACCACGTACTCGTCGCCGTCGGGCATGGCCTGGCACCGGAGATTGGCCAGATCGCTGCCGGCCTGAGGTTCGGAGAATCCCTGGCACCAATGCTCGTCGGCGGAGAGGATGCCGGGTAGCCACCGGGCCTTCTGCTCCTCCGTTCCCCAGCGGATGATCATCGGGCCGATCTGCCAGATGCCATTGGGGTTGAAGATTCCAGGAGCCTTTACCTTGGCCATCTCTTCGGAGTAGATGACGTTCTGCATGATGGTGGCTTCGCGGCCGCCCCATCCCTTGGGCCAGTTGATGGCTGCCCACTGACTCTCGTTGAGTCGGCGCTGCCACGCCTTGCGCCGCGACATGGTCTTCGACAGGGCCTGATCGCCGCTGGTGGGGTCGGGTTCGTTCTCCCGGAACTCCGGCAGATTCCGATCGAGCCAGTCCCGCAGTTCGGCGCGGAAGGCGTCGTCGTCAGCCGTGAAGGAGAAGTCCATGGCCCGAAGACTAACGCTCATGTCAGGTTTCTCGCCGCCCCAGGTAGAGTCCCGGCGTGGACTTCACCTTCAGCCCCGAGCAGGACGCGCTTCGCGATGCCGTGCGCACGACGCTGGCGGCCGAGGCGCCGCGTTCGTATGTGCGGGCCATGATCGACGACGAGCGCGGCTTCACCGACGAGCTCTGGACCAAGCTGGCCACGCTCGGGTGGACCGGGCTGTTGATCCCCGAATCGTCCGGTGGTCTCGGCCTCGGACTGGTCGACGTGGTCGTGGTGCAGGAGGAGATGGGCCGGTTGCCGTTCCCGGGGCCGTACTTCTCCTCGGCCATCGCCGCCACGCTGGCGGCCATCCGGTTGGGAGCCACGGACCTTCTCGATGACCTGGCCAGCGGCGTTCGCCGGGGAACGCTGGCTATGGAGGAGTTCGGGCGAGCCGACCCGTTAGCCGCGGTGACCGTCACCGCCTCAGCCACGGGTGGCGGTTGGACCCTCGACGGCGTCAAGCCGCTCGTGCTCGATGGGCACACTGCCGATTGGGTCATTGTGGTGGCAAGGACGGAAAGCGGGCTGGCGTCGTTTCTCGTCGAGTCGCGGCGCGGCATCGCGGTTCCCACCCTGGATGTCACGAGGAAGACGGCCCAGCTTGTCTTCGACGGCACACCGGCCCGGCGGCTGGGACCGGACGGGGACCAGACCGCGCTTCTGCGGCGGGTGCTCGACGACATCGGCCTGGCCCTTGCCGCCGAGACGGTGGGCAGCAGCGAAGCCGCTTTGCAGATGGCCGTCGATTACGCCCAGGCCCGCGTGCAGTTCGACCGTCCGATCTCCAGCTTCCAGGTCATCCGCCACAAGCTGGTGGACATGCTGCACCGCTTGGAGCTGGCGAGAGTCGGTACGCACTGGGCGGCGTGGACCTCGGACACCGAGGATCCCGACCGCGAGCGGGCGGCGGCCATGGCCAAGAGTTACGTCGCCGAGGCGGCCGTTTTCATCACCGGGGACAACATTCAGATCCACGGCGGGATGGGCTTCACCTGGGATGTCGACGCCCACCTCCACTACCGGCGGGTCAAGCAGAACGACCTGCTGTTCGGCACGCAGGGCTGGCAGCGCCAGCGGCTGGCGGACCTCGTCCTCGACTCGTCGTAACCTGCGGGCATGTCATCGATGGGCATGTCCAAGGATGAGCGGGAGGCGTTCCTCGCCGATGTCCACGTCGGCGTGCTCAGCGTCAACGAGGAGGGGAGAGGACCGCTGACCGTCCCCGTTTGGTACGCGTATGAGCGCGGTGGGGAGATCCGCATCATCACCGGGGGGACGACCCGCAAAGCCGAGCTTCTCATCCAGGCCGGCCGGGTCAGCCTGTGTGTGCAGACGGAGACGGCCCCGTACGCGTACGTCAGCGTGGAGGGACCCGTCACCATCGACGATGGGTTCGATGCCGACGAGCGCAAGTCGATGGCCGAGCGCTATCTCGGCCCCGAGTTCGGGGCCCTCTACATCGCGGCCACCGAAGCGGAGGCGGCCGACAACGTGACGGTGCGCCTACGCCCCGAGCACTGGCTGACGGTCGACTACGCGAAGCAGTTCGGCTAGGCGCCGGCGGGGGAGGCGGCGCCACGAGAGCCTCACGGTTGCGGTGCAGGCTCGTTCCCATTGATCAGGTACCCCGAGTTTCCAGCCCCGGAAAGGATCACGTCGTAAAAGACCCCGCCGCGGACACGGACGAACAGGGGCCCACCGCCGACCGCGTTCACCCCGTTGGCAACTGGACGCGCACTCAGCCCCTCCGGAACCGGCGCTGAAGGGGGACAGGGAGGGAACGGAATGTGGTCGAGCCGTCGGCCCTGGCTGCACAGGCGTGGGGGTCCGTTGCGGTCCACGATGACCACCGCGTCCACCGCGCTCATGGTTCCGGAGGGCTGAGTGGCAGCCTGAGCGAGGCTTCGGAGCGGATAGGCGACCGGTTGTTTGTCGAAGGACTCGATCTGGTCCATCTCGTAGCCCCCCTGACCGCCGACGGAAGCATGAGGGTCAAAATGCTGGACAGCTCCGCGATGCACGGCGCCGACTGCCACTGACGATCCGACCACCGCCGCGTCATACCGTGCCAGGTCGGTGCCATCGGTCGGCAGCGGCGGGGT
>CAXMLU010000327.1:0-8877 GCA_964194255.1 uncultured bacterium | reverse complement strand
ATCGGGCTGTGCCATCCGCCTCCGGCTCGGCTCGGAGATCGACATGGGGACGCCGCCCGACCCGCCTCCGGTGCGCTAGTGAAGCGCGTTTCGAATAGGCCTTGACAGGGCACCTCGCGTACCATCCCACCACCTCCCAGGATCGCGTGACGACAGGAGCAGCCCGTGACCGCTGCCGCCCCCACCAACAATCAGAAGCTCCTCGCGTGGGTCGAGCGGTTCGCCAGCCTTACGACGGCCGACCGGGTCGAGTGGTGCGACGGATCGGCTGAAGAGTGCGACCGGCTGTGCCGGGCGATGGTCGCCGCAGGCACGTTCACCTCCTTGTCGGAGGCGAAGCGCCCCAACAGCTACTGGGCCCACTCGGATCCGGCGGACGTGGCCCGGGTCGAGGATCGGACGTTCATCTGCAGCGCCACCGAAATCGAAGCCGGTCCAACGAACAACTGGCGGAACCCCGAGGAGATGCGGGCCACCCTTAGCGGGCTCTTCGCCGGCTGCATGAAGGGTCGGACCATGTACGTGGTGCCCTTCTCGATGGGGCCGCTGGGGTCGCCGATTGCCCACATCGGTGTGCAACTGACCGATTCGCCCTACGTGGTCGTGAACATGCGCATCATGACGCGCATGGGCAAGGGCGCACTTGATGTGCTCGGTGCCGATGGCGATTTCGTGCCCTGCCTGCATTCAGTCGGCGCCCCGCTGGAATCCGGAAAAGCGGACGTGCCCTGGCCGTGCAACGCCGAAAACAAGTACATCGTGCACTTCCCCGATACCCGAGAGATCTGGTCCTTCGGCTCCGGATACGGCGGCAACGCGCTCTTGGGCAAGAAATGCTTCGCGCTACGGATCGCCTCGGTCATGGCCCGCGACGACGGCTGGCTGGCCGAGCACATGCTCATCCTCAAGTTGACGTCGCCGGACGGAGAGACGCGCTACGTCACCGGCGCCTTCCCGTCTGCGTGCGGCAAGACCAACCTGGCCATGCTCGTGCCGACCTTGCCCGGATGGAAGGTGGAGACAATCGGCGACGACATCTGCTGGATGAAGTTCGGCGAGGACGGGAGGCTGTATGCCATCAACCCCGAAGCCGGCTTCTTCGGCGTGGCCCCCGGCACCAGTATGCGCACCAACCCCAATGCCATCCTCACCCTCGACGGGAACTGCATCTTCACCAACACCGCCCTGACCGAGGACGGCGACGTGTGGTGGGAGGGGATGACCGATGCGGCGCCCGCCCACCTGACCGATTGGAAGGGTGAGGATTGGACGCCGGCCAAGGGGACGCCGGCCGCCCATCCCAACGCCCGTTTCACGGCGCCGGCCTCCCAGGATCCGGCCATCGCCCCCGAATGGGAAGACCCGGCGGGCGTGCCGATCGACGCGATTCTGTTCGGCGGGCGCCGCTCCACGGTGGTCCCCCTCATCACCGAGGCGTTCAACTGGCAGCATGGCGTCTTCCTGGGCTCGATCATGGCATCAGAGACCACCGCCGCCGCGGCCGGCGCGGTGGGCAAGCTGCGCCGTGATCCCTTCGCCATGCTTCCGTTCTGTGGCTACAACATGGCCGACTACTTCGCCCACTGGCTGGAGATCGGCAAGGCCACCACTCCAGACAAGCTGCCGCGGATCTTCTACGTGAACTGGTTCAGGAAAGACGCCGATGGTCGCTGGCTGTGGCCCGGCTACGGCGAGAACAGCCGGGTGTTGGAGTGGGTGTTCGAGCGCTGCGCCGGCCGCGGCGAGGCCGTCGAGACCTCCATCGGCTATCTCCCGGACGCCGGAGCCGTCCCCACCGACGACCTTGACGTCTCGGACGAGGATATGGCCGAGCTGCTACGGGTCGACCCGCGCGAGTGGCGCACCGAGCTGGCCTCCATCGAGGAGCACTACGCCAGGTTCGGTGACCGGCTGCCACAGCCGCTGGTGGAGGAACTTGACGCCCTGCGCCAGCGGCTGGACTGACGCTCGGCTTTAACCTCGCCTCTTAGTAGTGGTAGCCGGCCGCCGTCGTGGTGGTCGCCGCGCCGCCGGCCGAAAGCAGGGCAGCGTGCCAGACCCCGCCGATCCCATCGCCGTGGGTATCGCCGGGGGCCATGTCCTGCGCGAAGTGGTACAGCGGCATGCCGTTCCACGTGAGCTGTTGCGAACCGTCGGGCCTGGCCGACTGGCCGAGCGTGCCGGTCAGTCCCGACCCGGCCGTGGGCGCCGTGCCGGCCGGGACGATCACGGGCGGCCACGTCGACGTGCAGCCGCCGGTGCACGCGGTCTTGCCGTTGAGGTCTTTGTCGAAGTGGTAAAGGGTCTTGCCGGTAGCGTCGACGAGCACCGTGCCGATGGCTGTGCTCTTGGTGGACACGGTCACACCGCCGGCGGCGGCCGCGCCGGTCGTGGGGGTGGCGGCCGTCGTGGCGGTCGTTTGCGCCGGCTGGGTACCAACGGCCGTGGGCTTGGAAGAACCACAAGCGACGGCCAGCAGCGCCGGAACGGCGCCAAGCAGCAGAAGCCGGGAGGTTCGGGAGAACATGGGCGGAATGCTCCTTCGGATTTCCGGCCGAATGACGGTCCGTGTGCTCTGGGATACGTGAGTACCGGGCAAAAGGCTTTCACACCGAGAAGATTCCTGCCGGTCACCACTCGACGACCGGCGACGTCCGGCCACCTCCGGCCCTGCTTCCGCCGCCGCCTTCCGCCGCCGCCCTCCGCCGCAGGCGGGGCCTGACTACGATGCCGCAAACCGGCTCGTCTGGTGGTCGGACCGATCGAGGAGGCAGCATTGGCCGTCAGCGCGTACGTGCTCATCCAGACCGAAGTCGGCAAGGCGGCTCAGGTGGCCGACGAGGTGTCCAAGATCGACGGCGTGGTGTCCGCCGAGGACGTCACCGGGCCGTACGACGTCATCGTGCGAGCCGAGGCCTCGTCCGTCGATGACCTGGGCAAGATGGTCGTGAGCAAGGTGCAGTTGATCGACGGCATCACCCGGACACTGACCTGCCCGGTCGTCCACCTGTAGACGAGCACGATGGGCCCGGCGCGCCGGGCTCGTGGCCGGCGCCGTCGCCTGCCGCTAGCCGCAGCTCGCGGCCAGCCGCGCCCAGCCGCGACACGCCGCGCCGGCCGAGGCGCGAGCCGGCGGCCGCCGGGCCCGGCGCTAGCGGCCGGCCACCAGCATGGCGCGGATGCCGAGACCCATGATGAACAGGCCACCGCCGCCGTAGAGCAGGTAGAGCCGCTGGCGCATGGAAGGCGACTGCCGGTACGAGTAGATGAGGCCGACGCTGATGATGGCGACGAACCCGTAGAACAGGTGGAACTTGGGGGCCTTGATTTTCTGGCCCGCGACCAGACCGACGCCGAGCGCCACCTGAACGAAGACGGCCACCTCGACGAACACGGTGAACCACCACAGCGCCCGGGTCCGAAGACCCGGCCATCGGTGGGCGGCAAGGGCCCACACCCCCGCCAGGCCGTTGCCGATGATGACCACCCATGCCCAGCCGCGATGAACGGCGAGGAGGCTGGCGAGCAGAGGAAACGTGTGGTTCAGGCGCCCGCCTGCGTCGCCGCGGCGGCCGACATGGCCTGCGCCTCCAGGCGGGCCTGCTCGGACACTTCCACCAGGTCGGTGATCTCTTCGGGCGTGAAGCCGGCCATGTCACGGAACTTGCGGGCCAGATGCACAGGGCTGTCATCGGACTCGCCTCGGAGACCACCGAAGCTGAACAGCTTGTCCACCGTCCGCTGAAAGTCCAGCGCGTTCGTCTGGCGCTCCTTGTCGTTGACCGTGAGCCGCCGGAGCCAGTCCGACCCCATCTTCACGTGGGTCACCTCGTCGGCCAGCATCCAGTCCTCGCAGAAATAGAGCACGGGATCGCTGGTCGCGTCACCGAAGTCGCGCATCGTGTTGAACACATCGATGGCCAGGCCCTCGAGCGCCCGATTGACGCCGGTGAGGCGCAGCACGGGGTCAGCGTTGCAAGCCGCCTCGAAGAGAAGGGTCTGTTCGGAGAACTCGCCGATCTCCGTGCCCATATGGGCCGTGAGCTTTACGGAGATCTCCACATGGCGGGCTTCGTCCCAGCACTGCCTGGCCATGTCGAGCTTCATCGGGAACGGCACTTCCTCCCGGCCGTCGCCTGTCTCGAAGTCGAAGCAGGTCCGACCCGCGCCTTCGAGAGCTTGAATCTCCCCGACGAAGATGGCGTGCATCATGGCCCGGGCGTTGTCCGGGGAGTCGGGGTCGGCGGGCTTGAAGCCGTTGCGTTGTGTGTCAGTGATCTGGCGAGGATCGAAGATGACGTCCTCGATCCGAATGCGCTCGAAGCGATTATCCCGAGCCAAATCGTCGACGGACAGCATCTTCTTCATCTGCTGAGTCCTCCCAGAGGGAAACTGACGGTTGTGTCATCGTACCCGGCTCACGCCGGATCAAGCACCTGCGACTGAGCCAGATGCGTCTCCGGGAGCCAGCCCAGCTCGCCGCTGTCGGCCAGTTCGCGCACCGCCGCCACCGGGTCGGGGTCAGCGAAGGCCCGACGATCGCCGTAGTCGGCCGGTCGGCCGGTAACGTCGAGCGCCCACCAGGAGGCCTCCAGGGCGATCCCGTTCGGGTCGTGGAAGTAGATGGACCGCATGATGCCGTGCTCCACGACGGGCGTGACCTCGCTGCCGGCCGCTTCCAGCCGCCGGCGCAACGCCAGCAGGGCTTCCTCGTCCGGCAGATTGAACGAAAGGTGGTCGAACTGCATCGGGATCGACCCGGGCATACCCGCCGGCTTGGCGAAGGTCTCCGCGCCGAGCCACTCGAAGAACGCGACGGTGTTCTGCGGGCCCATCTCGAAAAAGTAGTGGCGCATCGGCCCGGCCTTCAAGGTGGCCACCAGGCGCATGCCGAGCACCCCGTGGTAAAAGCGCACGGTGGCGTCCATGTCGGGGGTCACCAAGGCGAGATGGTTGATGCCTCGCCAGCGTGGAGATTCACCGAGATCGGTCATGTATCCACGCTACCCCCGCCGATTCGAATTGCTGCATTGGCGTCCCGCGGCGCCCCCCGATCTTTACCACGCGGCGGCCAGGATGGCGCCGGCGTCGGCCTCGGATACGGGCCGCGGATTGGCGGCCACGTTCGGGCTCGACGGTGCCATCCGGGCGATGGTCTCGAGGTCGGCCTCGGTGACGCCGCACTCCGACAGGTGACCAGGAAGGCCGATGCGTTCACGCAACCGATCGACCGCGCCGGGGGCATCGTCGGGGTCGCCCAGGGCGGCGCCGATCCGCGCCACCGCATCGGGTACGACTTCGGCGTTGAACCGCAACGCATGGCTCAAGATGATGGCGTTGGCCAGGCCATGCGGCAGCCCGGTGCGTCCGCCGACGAGCTGCGCCAGGCCGTGATGCACCCCCATCGACGCGTTCTGAAGGCAGCGTCCGCCGAGCATCGCCCCTTCCAACATGGCGACCCTGGCCAGGAGGTCGCCAGGCTCGTCCACCACAGCCGGCAACGACGCCGCCACGCGGGCCACGCACGCCAGCGCCACCGCTTCTGACTCCGGGGTGCGGACGGGTGAGTAGGCGCTCTCGATGCCGTGAGCGAGCGCGTTCATCCCGGTCTCTGCGGAGACCCGCGCAGGCGTATCGAGGGTCAGTACGGGGTCGTAGACGGCGGCCACCGGCGCGATGGTCGGACCCCCGGCACCCTGCTTGCGACGGGTGGCCTCATCGGTCATCCCAAAGTACGGCGTCAGTTCCGCCCCGGAGTACGTGGTCGGAACGCTCACGTGAGGCAGGCTGGGCCGGTCCATGTACGAGGTGCCCGGCATGCCGGCGTGCTGCTCAGTGAAGAAACACACGGCCTTGCCCAGGTCCGCGCACGACCCCCCGCCAAACGACACCACGCAGTCAATGCCGTCCGCTTGGGCCTGAACAACGGCCGCTTGCACAGCCGAGGTCGGCACGTGCGAGCGCACGCCGTCGAACACTGATACCAGCACCCGCCCGAGCCGAGCGACCACCCGCTCCCCCGCCTCCGACTCCAACCGGCCGGGGGTCGTGACAAGCAGTGCCCGGCGGCCATTCACCTCTTTCACCACATCGGCCAGGCGATCGAGCGCGTCGATGCCGAAATGGATCCGCTGGGCGTAGCCGGTATGAGTCCAACTCAACGAGCGGGTGCTCACAGCGGCTGGTTCCGAAGCACGACTTTCTGCACTTTCCCGGTTCCTCCCTTGGGCAGTTCGGCGATGATGTCGATCCGTCGCGGCGCCTTGAAGTGCGCCAGCCTGCCACGCACGAACTCGAGCAACTCGACGTCATCGACCGATGGGGTTCCCGGACGAAGCACGACGAAGGCACGCGGCACCTCCCCCCAGCGCTCATCGGGCATACCGACGACGGCCGCCTCGAGCACGGCCGGGTGGGCGCACAACGTCTGCTCGATCTGGACGGTCGAGATGTTCTCGCCGCCGGAAATGATGAGGTCCTTCTTACGGTCCACGATGGTCACGTAGCCCTCGCCGTCGATGATGGCCAAGTCGCCGGTGAGCAACCAGCCGTCGCGGAACACCGCGGCCGTCTCTTCCGGCTGGCCCCAGTACCCATTCATCACATGGGCGGAGCGGACACAGATCTCGCCCGGCGTGACCCCGTCCCAGGCCACCTCTACGCCGGCGTCATCAAGGACCCTCAGATCGACTCCGACGTTGGGCAGGCCGGTCGTGGCCCGCCGCCGGCGCTGCTCGGCTACGGGCAGATCGTCGTGAGACCGCAGCGTCACCGCCTTGGTCAGCTGCGGTGCCGCCTCCGTGAGGCCGTAACCGCAGATCACCTCGCACCGCTCGCCAAGCGCAGCTTCCAGCTCGGCCAGGAGTGAAGGCGGGCAGGCGGCCCCGCCGACGGTCACTTGGACGAGCGAGGACAGATCGCGGGTGACGAGTTCGGGGTGGATCAGCAGCGAGGCAACCATCGTCGGCACGAGGGAAAGCCGGGTGACGTGCTCCGCTTCCACCAGGCGCAGGACCTCGCCGGCTTCGAAGCGCTCCGGCATTACGTGACGGGCGCCGAGGGCGGTCACGTAATGCGGGGTGCCCCAGCCGTTGACGTGGAAGAGGGCGATGGTGTGCAGGATCGTGTCCCGATGGCTGAGCCCGAGGGTGAGCGCGCTGTCTACCGCGTGGGTCGCCAACGCCCGATGGCTGAGCATCGCTCCCCGCGGGTGGCCGGTTGAGCCACTCGTGTAGAAGATCTCGCAGACCGCGTTCTCATCGATCACCCCCGGGTCCCAGAGGTCCTCTGGTTGCGCGGCCAGCAGGGTCTCGTAGGGCTCGCCGATGTCGAGCCGGGCGGCCGGCTGCAGCTTCGCGGCCGTTGCGTCCAAACGCGGATGCACGACGAGGAGGGAAGCACCACAGTCGTCGAGGCAAACTTGGAGTTCGGCGGGCGACAAGCGGATGTTGAGGGGGGTGAGGATGCATCCGGCCAGCACCACGCCGTAGTAGGCCTCGAGCAGTTCGAGGGTGTTGCCGCACAGATAGGAGACACGGTCGCCGAGGCGGCATCCCAGGTCGCGGCGGAGGGCGTGGGCCAGCCGGTGGCTGCGCGAGGCCAGTTCGGTGTAGGTGATGCGGCGCGGTCCGTCGACGACCGCTTCAAGCGGGCCGTACAGGCGCCTGGCCCGTTCGAGGAAATCAAGGGGGGAAAGGGGCGTCGTCAAAGGACCTTTGTCACCGCCTCGCCGCCTCGCTCGACTACCACGAGCTTTTCGTTGCGCACGTCGAGAACGGTCCTCGAGCAGTTGTCGGGAGCGAAGCACATCACGCGCCGGTCGCCGGTCGCTTCACCGACGGCCACGTTGATGGCGATGAAATGGGTGACGATCACCGAAACGGCCGCCGTCGGGGCGATGGCCAGCAAGGCACCGATGACCCCGTCTCGCCAGCCGAGCAAGTCGGGCCCGAGTTCGTCCCATCGCGAGCCCATGACCTCGCCCAACCACGCCGCCCGGGCGGCCAGGTCACTGGTCGGCGACACGATTTCGCCCACCGCCGGTTCGACGACGGCGCGGGTGGCCCAGACCGTTTCGAGCGGCGCCGCGGTCTCGCGGGTGCGACGCAACGGACTTGTGTAGAGGGGACAAGGCCCAAGCGGGGCCAGGGCGCGGGCGGCCAGCGCGGCCTGGTCCCTGCCCACCGCGTCCAAACCGGGATCGATGTCCTCGCCCCATCCGGCCGCCGCTCGTCCGTGGCGGACCAGAATGAGGCTCATGTCTGATAGCCGGTCACGCGACGGCGCCGGTCTCCCGGAGCTTGGTGATCTCCTCGGCGCCGAATCCCCAGTCGGAGAGGGCGCCATCGGTGTGTTGGCCGGCCCAGCAGGGCGGACGCTCGATGGCGCCCGGCGTACGGCTGAAACGCGGTGCCGGTGCCGGCTGGACGATGCCGGCCACTTCGGTGAATGTGCCCCGGTGCACATTGTGGGGGTGACGCGGTGCCTCATCCATGCTCAACACCGGGGCGAAGCAGACATCGGTCGCCTCCATGATCGAGCACCACTCGTCCCTCGTTTTGGTGCGGAAGAGCGCCGCCACCCGATCCTTCAGAGCCGGCCACTGGCTCTGATCCAACTGGTGGGGTAAGGGACCCTGGCCGTCGTCGGCCAGCCCGGACAGGCGAAGCAACTCGGCGTAAAACTGGGGCTCGATCGAGCCCAAGGAGATGAACTCCGCGTCGGCGGTCTCGTACACGTCATAGAAGTGGGCGCCCGTGTCGAGGAGGTTGGTCCCTCTGACGCCGTTGTACACACCGAGGGCCTTCAGCTGGTGGAAGAACGTCATCAGCGAAGCCGTCCCGTCGACCATGGCCGCGTCGATGACCTGGCCCTGTC
>CAXMLU010000326.1:0-2657 GCA_964194255.1 uncultured bacterium | reverse complement strand
CGCGACCCTCACCTTGGCAAGGTGATGCTCTACCAGCTGAGCCACGTCCGCAGTGTCCGACGACTCTAGCAAACCGGCTGTCGCCAGCCTTCGCCGGTGGACGATGCCACGCCAGTTGCCGGCGAGGGTGGCCATCCCGTAGCCGATGGCCGTGATGGCGACACCGGCCAGGATGTCGATGATGTAGTGATTGGCGGTGGCGACGACGGTGAGGGCGCTAATGGTCGGGTAGGCGAACACGAGCACCCTCCCCCACCGGTTCTTGATCGATCTTCGGACCGCGACCGCGCACCAGGACGCCCAGGCCAGGTGCAGGCTCGGAAAGGCGGCAAAGGGATCCGCGATCCGTTCGATCACCGGTGTCTTGAATGACCACACTCCGCCGTAGGTCTGCAGGGTGTCCACGAACCCGCGGCCCGGCGGAAGGAGCCGAGGCGGCATGACCGGGTACAACGCGAAGCCGACCAGCGCGAGGGCGGTGGCGATGCCCAGGGTTGTCCGCATCCGGCGGTAGTCGCCCGGGTTCCACCAGTACAGCCAGACCAGCACGATGAGGGTGATCACGAAGTGGGCGGTGGCGTAGAACACATCCAGGCTGCGGATGACATCCGGGGCTTGAAGCAGGAGGTGCTGGATTGACCGCTCCTGGTACATCCACGTCCGGCGCTCGAAGCGGATCAACTCCAGCGCATCGGCCATGGCTCGCCGGGTCTGCCGCGGGGTGGTTGTCCCACGGGTGTTTCGCACCGCGCTGTAGGCGAGATACGCGCCCGTGACCAAGATGGCCTCAAGTAAGACGTGCGGCCGCCGCCTACGGGGGCGCTCTCGAGGCGGTTCGGGGAGGACCTCCGCCGGTGTCTCTTCAACGAGCATCGTGGCTGTCTATGCCCTCTGCCGGGCCTTGTCACCTCGCGGCCGGGACCGTTGGGCCGCGGCCGTTGACGTCGCTTTCATCAACTCGTCGACGGACTCATGAATCCAACCGGCGAGCCGGTCGATGTCGGTGACCACCTCTCGGCAACCCACCAGCCCGAAGAACAGCGTTCCCAGGTAACTCATCACCGTGATGTTCAACGCCACACCGTCGCTGATCGGCCCCATCGGGTAAAGCGCCTGAAGGAGTCCACCCCCCGAATAGAGGGGGAACGGCGGGCCCGGCACGTTCGAGATGGTCACGTTGAACAGCGGCCGCATCCGGTCTTGCACAGCGGTCGAGGACACGAGGCGCGCCGCGATGGCCGCGACGGCCGGAGCCATGAACTCGGCCCAGTTCGTCAACACGTCGGCGCCGATGGCACGGTCCTGATCCTTGGACTGCCTGGCCGCCTCGGTGATGGCGTGCAGACGCTCGACCGGATCGTCGATGGTCGAGGCCAGGCTGACGAGCATCCCCGATACCTGGTTGCCCATCGAGCCCTTCTGGTCCTCGCTTCGTACCGAGATAGGGACCATGGCCACGAGGGATTCTTCCGGATGCTCGTCGTGGGCGGCGAGGTAACGCCTCAATGCGCCAGAGCAGACGGCCAGCACCACATCGTTGACCGTGCCGCCGAGCGTGTTCTTGATGTGCTTGACATCCTCGAGTGACGTCTGCGCGAAGGCCACCTTGCGGTGAGGGGTGATGGGCTGGTTGAGTGACGTCTTGGGCGCGGCAAACAACCCCGGCGGAGGAACGACGTCGGGGCGCTGGTTTCGCCGGCGCAGCGTGACCCCCGTCTCGATCGTGCGTCGGATCGCCTTCACCGCTGCGATCGGCTGGCGGGATAGGGAACGCAGGGCGTAGGCGACCAGCTCCAGATCGGTCGGAATCCTGTCGGGCTGCCATGGCGGATCCTCGGGAGGAATGACCGCCGGCTCGGGAGTGAGGTCGAGCAGGTTGACCGTGAGTTCTGCGCCGGACACTCCGTCGATGGCGGCGTGGTGCATCTTGGTGACGATCGCAATCAGCCCGCCCTCGAGGCCCTCGACGACGTGCATCTCCCACAGCGGGCGGCTGCGATCAAGGGGGCGGCCCACCACGTCGGCGGCGAACTCGGACAGCTGCTGCTCGGCTCCGGGCGACGGTAGGGCGGCGTGGCGCAGGTGATAGTCAAGATCGAAGTCGGGGTCCTCGATCCACAGCGGATGGTGCAGCTGGAAGGGGATCTCCAGCAGGCGGCGTCGGAATGGAGGGAGAAGCGGAAGCCGGTTTTCGACGAGAGCGCGCACTTTGTCGAAGGAGAAGCCACCCGGAACCGTTGACAGGTCGATGATGGCCGTCGAGGCCACGTGCATCAGATTGCTGGCGGTCTCCATATACAAAAAGGTGGCGTCGAGCCCACTGAGACGCTGCATACCCGCCGACGCTACCCGTTACTTCAGCAGGCGGGACAGGCGACGATCCGCGAGCGGCTTCCCGCCGGTCTGGCACGTCGGGCAATACTGGAAGGCCTTGGTGGCGAACGACACCTCTCGCACATCGTCGCCGCACACCGGGCAGGGCAGGCCAGCCCGGCCGTGGACCTGCAGGCCCAACTTCTTCTCGGCTTTGAGACCCGCGGCGGGGAGACTGGCGGAACGCTCGACGGCGTCGGTGAGGACCCGCAGCAGCGCGTCGTGAAGCCGGTCGAGTTCATCGTCGGTCAGCTTGGCGGCCGGCCTGTACGGCGAGAGGCGGG
>CAXMLU010000325.1:0-1834 GCA_964194255.1 uncultured bacterium | reverse complement strand
ATGTGTATAAGAGACAGGGTCAGAACGGAGTAAACCTTTCGCCGTATCGCGTTCTCCGCCGCCGACGCCCCGGCGTGCGGGTGTTCATCCACCCGGAGGTAGGCAATGGCAATCGTCGGTGACCGAGTCCAGATCGCGTCGTCCAAGGTTGGGCGAGAGCCGCGCGTAGGAATCGTGACGGCAGTTGTCGGTACTCTTCTCACGGTCCGCTGGGACACGGGCGAAGAATCAAGGTTCATCCCAGGGCCTGGTTCCATCTCCGTCGTCGGAGCGCCCGCCGGCAAGAAGGCATCAGCGGCGAAGAGGGCGCCGGCGACGAAGAAGGCCGCGGGCGCCAAGAAGGCGCCGGCGAAGAAGACCGGGGGGGTCAAAATGGCGCCGCCGGCCAAGAAGGCGCCGCCGGCCAAGAAGGCGCCGGCGGCCAAGAAGGTGGCGCCGGCCAAGAAGGCCGCCGGGGCCAAGAAGGCGCCGAAGAAGGCGCGCTAAGACGAAGCCCTGGCGGTGGCCTCAGGGGCGAGGGGATTCATCTTCGCCCGGGGCCATCGCCGCGGGCAGGTCGCTCGAGGTCACCCGGCGATCGTCGAGGTCCTTCAGCACCACAGCCTGGCCTTCGGAGGCCATCGGCCCGTACTGGAGCACGAGGGTGCCGGCGACTCCGCATGCCGGGCAATGGACCGCGACCACCGCCACCATGTCGTCCGGATCCGAGGTGCCCTCAAGGCGGCGCAACGATTCCTCGGCGAAATGCCACGGGTCGATCGTTCGTCGGCAGTTTCCGCAGCGGACCCTTCCTTCGTCGGTCGCGAAGAAGTTCGAGCGATATCCGGCTTCGGCGTAGTAGTTGATGACCTCGACGAGCGTCGTGTGATCGCCGTGATCGATGCCCTGATGTGGCGACGTTGCCATCCGTGCCTCCGGACTCGGGGTGGATGGGATCTACCCGTTGAGGTCAGCGCTTGAACCGGTTTGGCCGAGGGCCGTATTTCCCAGACGAGGCGCTGACCTGCGGGTTTGCGTCGGCTCTCGGCCCGCCCAGTTGGGCGTTGTCGAAACCCCCGCGGTGGACAAGACTGGCGTTCGTTCGACAGGAGAGTGATCGCATGGCCAACATTGGAGACAAGATCGAGCTGGCGTCCAAGAAAGTCGGTCAGGAGGCCCGCACGGGAACGGTGACAGCCCTTTCGGGCTCCATGCTCACGGTGAGGTGGTCGTCCGGGCAGGAATCGATGTTCGTTCCCGGGCCGGGGTCGTTGACCGTCATTGGTCGGGCCACAAAGAAGCGGGCGAAGAGAGCCCGCTAGGAGCCCGACGACGCGCCGCACTGGATCCGGACTGCAGTTACATCTGTTCTTCCCGGACGACATCGAGGTTGCGGAAGCTCGGCGGTTCATCGCACAGTTTGGCCAGGGTCGATGCGAACTCGGCCGTCTCTGGACGGTTCGAGTTCTCCATCGCCTTCTCGTACGAGGGGAACTCGACGATCTGCATGTAGGTGTTCGGCCGGTCGCGGTCCTGGGTGCGTACCGACCGAGTTGGCGCCCGCCAGCTCTCCGACTTGGCCATCCACTCGGTAAGGGCCGCGTCGAACTCCTCGATGCGGCTGGTCTTGAACTCGATGATTTGCACGAATTTCACGGTGCCCCTCCTCCTTGCGGATCAACCTGATGGTACGACACCTCGACGTTCAGCGCCTTGGAAGAGGTGCCCCACGACGCGCTTCCTATGGGGCATGGTCTTGCGGGGCGAGTCGCTGGACACGCTGCTAGGGTTTGTCCGACAAGGGCCGTTGGCGCGTTTTGTAGCGCACTGTTGAGCGACACGCTCGTTGAGGATG
>CAXMLU010000324.1:0-5876 GCA_964194255.1 uncultured bacterium | reverse complement strand
CCCTGAAGCCGCTCTACCCAGCCGAAATCGCGGGCATGGACGGCTGCCGTCGATTGGCGCTCTTCCTGTCGGCCATCGACATGCACTACCTCCCGCGCATCCTTCTCACCATCCACCACCCGACGCCGTGGGAGCAGGAGGACCCGCTGTTCTCGATCGTGCAGCGGTTGAGCATATTTGGGCTGACAGCGGAGGCTCTTGCCGCGACGGCGGAGCAACTCCTCGCTCAGGCTGGGTTCATCGACCCGCTCGGCACGTGGTACGAGTTGGTTCGCCAGGCCCATCCCGACACCTGGACTGAGCTTCGTGGTCGCGCCCGGCTCGCGATGGACTACAGAATCGCCGCTGAGATGCTTCTGCGGGCTCTCGATGACCTCGACCGCAAGGATCTCTCCACCGCACCGCCGACTCGGGGACGGTTCGTGCGGGCGATCCTCGACGATCGGTTGCGCGCCGAGCGGGAAGACCTCGATGAAGCCCTCACCGATCGCGGCCTGTCCCCCCAACCGGCGTTGCTTCTCATCCTCGAAGGCAAGACCGAGATGCTTCTCATGCCGCGTGTTCTCCAAGAGATGTACGGCGGTCCCGTACCGCGGACGCTCGTCGAGTTCGTCAACATGGACACCATCGACCGCGACCTCGATCTGCTCATCCGTCATGTCCTCGCTCCTCGGTTTGGCGAGGACCGAGGCGACGTCGTGCATCTCAACCGCCCCCCGACTCGAGTCCTGATTGCAGTCGATCCAGAGAAGCGATTCAAGACCGCTGCCGACCAGGAGAAGCAGCGAAGCAAGTTGGTGCGCCGACTCTTCGAGACGTTGGAGCTGCAGCATCAAACCGCGACGGCGCTCGCAGAAGTCGACACGCTGGTTGAGGTCACCACGTGGGGATCGCACCCGTGGGAGTTCGCCAACTTCACTGACCGAGAATTGGCTGCTGGGATCATGGCGTGTGTCTCTCTGCCTCACGGCGTCACCCAACAGACCCTTTTCGCAACGATCGCCGTTGAGCGAGCAGTGCATGGCCGGAGCCCGAACATCGAGCGGGTCTGTGCCGGGTGGCCACAGCGTGTCACCAAGGTGGCCCTGGCCGAAGCACTGTGGCCGCGCCTCCGGTCCAAGATTCGGCGGGGCTCGCCGTCGGGGAACTTCAAGCTGCCAGCCGGTCGGGTCGGACTTCGCGCCCTGCAACTCGCAATGGGAACTCACCGTCGCCATGTGGGGCTTCGCATCAACTGGGCCCGCCGGATCCTTGGCCTGTCGTAGCGTCGTCCCGTGCGCGAGCCCGAGAAACTGACCCTGTTCGATCCGCTCTGGTGGGTGACCCACCAGGAGGCACTCGACGACGCTCTCGCCACTGCGGTGTTGTCGGAGCATCCAGAGCTACTGGACGAGGTGGCGACCGGCGCTCATCGCCTGGCCGCCGCGCTGGCCACCGTTCTCGCAACCCGAACCGACGATCGGCTCACGATGAGTGTCGGGGAGGCTGCCAAAGCCCTCGGGTTCTCACGAAGGTTCGCCTACGAAGCGATCAAGCGAAACGAGATCCCCCACCTCCGTATCGGGAAGCGCATCCTCGTGCCGAAGGCGGCGCTCGAACGGTTGCCTGGAGAGTCCGACGGCAGCGCCTCGCGGCGATGGGTAGTCCAAAACGCAATCCTCAGCGACGGACGGGACGGTCCTACCGGTGGCCGCCGCCGATGACGCAAAATCGGCAACGGTGAAACTGACCGCCGTCCGCGTCACGGGCTTCCGCAATCTCGACTGCACGATAGAGATCGCTTATCCGCTGTCACTCGTCGTCGGCGAGAACAACACCGGCAAATCGAACCTTATCGACGCGATTCGGCTTCTCCTCCGCCCGCTCGGCGGACCCCATGAAGGGCTCTGGCCGAGAATCGAAGACTTCACCCATGACATCCACGGCGCGACGCTGGTGGATCGCTTCGAGGTAGAAGCCGTCTTCACCGGCCTCTCTCCGCGCGAGCAGGGACGGATGATCTCCTGTCTGGCACCGGACCGCGGAGCCGCCACGGCCCTCCTCACGATGGTCGCTACCCTCTCGCCGACCGGCGTCGGCGGGGACGGCGCCCTCCGCTTCGCTCGCCCACTTGTCGACCTGCGCCCGGTGCTGGACGAGCAGTGCAACGCCGACCTCGTCGAGGGCCACCCGGCGGTCCCGATCCGTCTTGGTCACCTTCTCGGCCAGCCCACCCGGCACGACGACCACCGACCGTGACACTTCCAGCTCTGCGGTATCGAGGTGCACGTCGGACCAGCGGAGTGCACTCAGCTCACCGCGGCGCATCCCGGTCAGTGCAGCAAGCATCAGCATCGGCGGGCGTCAGATCTCGTGCGCCTTCTTGCGAAAAATGTCGGTCCACCCCGAAGCCGTGTCGTGGCCGGCTATGCATGCGAGCTTCGACCTCCTCCGATGTCTTCTAGCCGGAGCCCGGACGCGGGATCTGGTCTGCGATTGCCAGTCCGAGCCGGTGGCCTCTCTCCGCGTGTGCGGCTGCATCGCGTCTGGACACGTCACCGGCGTGATCAGCCAGGAACGCCTTCTGCGCCACGTCCCTCTTCACTAATTCCCCGATCCTTTGCTCGATCGAGAGCAGGGCCCGATCGGTGAGCGCGGCTCGCGAGGCGTCCGGTTCCCTCCGGCTCGTCGGGCTGCCTTCGTTGATGACCGCATCGCCGCCAGAAACCGCCAAAGCCTGACTACGACAGTCGAGCAGTTGACGCCGGGCGATGAGGGTCTCACGGTGGAGTTGAGCGGCAGCGAGCGACACGCCGGCTCGGGCTGGCATGGACGCCATGATCTCATCGAGCCGGTGCCGTTCGGCCCCGACGCTGTCGATATCCCATCCGCCAAACTCCCCGACGGCATCCGCGGCCACGCCGTCGATCTCCATGGCCAACGCGTTGGTGTGCGGTTGCCCCAGCGCCTCGATGACCGTTTCCAAGCCGATCGACTCGGTCTCATGTGACCGGTGCTCCGATTCCAGGTCGGACTGGGCCGTCCCCTCGACGACGTAGATCTGGGTGCCCTGCTTCGCCCTGGTCAGGGCGACGTACCCCTCCTCGAAGGAGGAACCGTCGCCCACGTGGTAGTGGCCCGAGGTCAAGGTTGCGCCCTCGACTCCGTAGGTCGTCCGCGCGTACCCGTGCTCGACCCAGCCGCCCTCCACATATGACCGAGGCAGCGTGATCCTTCCGTCCCGGGCGAACTCGACGACCAGCTCCTTGCTGCGCCGGCCGACCTGGACAACGGTGCCGACGCTGCCGTTCTTGACAAACGAGCGCGGCGCGGGTCCAGACAACCTGTAGTCGTTGTGTCTGGTCACGATCCAGTCCCCTACCTGGAACTCACTGCCGCCGACCACGAGCGCCTCGCCCTTCAGCGCACCCTCGGCTCTCAGACGGGCCCGGGCAGCCATGTTGAGCGCCCGCCGCGTCGAGTTCGGGCCAGCCATCATCGGGTCCCGGCTGCCTTCGTTCCACCCCTCGTACCAGTCGTTAACGATCGCCCGGTAAGACTCGACCGCGGTCGGCGCCCGGTGGACCTTGCCGTGTCGTTCGTAGCGGGCGATGGCCTCGCCGATGCGGCCCTGGCGGTACTCATCGATGGCCCTTCGCTCGTCGGTGTCGACCTGGCGGTTGTTCTCCACCAGCGACACGACGTCATCACCCCGGTCGGCGACCAGTTTACGGAACACGCCGCCGGCCTCCACCGGTCCATGCTGGTCCGGGTCGCCGATCAGCTTGATGGCCCCGCCCGATCGGGCAACGTGTACGGCCAGGCGGGCGAGACCCCGGGTCCCGGCCATCGACGCTTCATCTACGAACAGGATGGTCCCCGGCGCCAGCCCAGAGCCATTGGGGGCGTCCAGCTCACACAGCAACCTGGCGATCGTGCTCGCGGGACGTCCCGTTCGCGCTCCTAGCGCACACGCCCTTTCCAGTTCGTCCGCCGCGGTGGCGCTGAGGGCGCACCCCAGGACTGGTCGCCCGGACGCCAAGAAGGCGGCCACGCACGCCTCCGTCGCATGCGTCTTCCCCGAGCCGGGCCTCCCCGCCACCGGCTGGATGGCCCCGCCAGACAGGCACACAGCCTCGATCATCGCCCGCTGCTCGCCGGAGAGCTCGGGCCGCGCCCCGATCGCCTCGGCGACAGCCTCAGGCAGGGCGGTGGGCACCACGGTACCGAAGCCGTGTTCCGCCCAGTGCAGCAGCCTGGCTTCGGTGGCCAGCATCTCCGGTGTGGAGAACAACACGCTCCCTGCCGTTCGGGTCAGGCGCCCGTCCCTGCCCACCACCCATTCCGACCGCCGCCGTCCACCACGACCCTCAAGGGGAACGACCCGCTGGGAGGCGAGTAACCGGTCGGTCAGCACGCCGATGGTGGCCGCGTCCGCAGTCGCACCCAGGCCGCCGGCAAGCGCCTCGACGACCTCCCGCCGGGTGAAGGTGCTCGAACGCTCGGTCAGCCCGCGCGGCCCGGTCATGTCGACATACAGCCGCTCGATCCTCTCGTGGCTCAGCTCGGCCGGCGGGACCCGACCAAAGCAGGCGTCGACCGCATCCCCGTCGAAGCCCAGGCCGGCCGCCTCGGCCTGCCAGCGCTCGAGAAGGGTCTCGGGCGCGGCTGTGTTGTCCTTGGCACGCCGGGATGCGAGGGTGGCCGCCTGGTGCGCCCGGGCCGAGGTGTAGCCCGACTCGGCGACCAGTTCTTCGATCTCGTCGCGCCGCTTCGAGAACGCCCGAATCACCGGCTCGGGCACTCCGGCGACCTCCGCCCAGCCGTTGCGGACCTGCTGCCAGTCCAACCCGGCGTCACGGCTCAGCACATGGCGGAGATGGGCCTGGTAGACGTAGCCGCCCGAGCGGGCGTGGTCGAACAGGATCGGGCTGTTCAGGGTCTGCCAACGTCCCTCGGCGGTTCGGGTCATGTTGGCGACCACGACATGGCTGTGCAGCAACGGATCGCCGGCTCGGCTGGTTCGATGGTCGAACGCCGCCCCGATGAGGCCGTCGGTGACCATGGGCAGCCGGCCCCCGCCGCCTTGGCGGGCGAAGATGGCCTGGGCCTCGTAGTAGGCGACCACAGCGTCGACGGCCTCCCGGTGGGCGCGGCGCACGGCGGATCGCTGCTCGGGGTTCCCGAGCGCCCACAGGATGCTGACGCTCTTGGGTGGCCGCAGCGTCAGGTCGTAGCCGGGCCGGGCCTTGACGTGGCGGCGTTCGGTCTCGAAGCGGGACAGCTCCGCTTCCTGCACCCGCCACTGAGGGTAGGCCCGCTTGGCTATCTCGACCTTGGTGCCCACCAGACAGGCCGATGGCGCGACCTTTTCCCCGGACTGTGATCGCTCGCCGGCCGCCAGGAGCCGCCGGATATGCCGGCAGGTCAGGCGCAGGCGGGCGGCGGCCCGGGCCACGTCGAGCCCTTCGCCGTCGAACAGGCCGGCCTGCCCGGCGGCGACCCGGCACACCCGACGGCGGGCGGCTCGCATGGCCGAACCCTTGGCGGAGAGAAGGTAGTCGCCGCTCCACGGGTGGCGGCCGTCGAGGATCCGGCGGAACTCGGCGGCGGCGACGGTACCGGTGAGCCCCAGGTCGGCGGCCAGTGTCCCCACCCAGCGCCCGGCCGCCTCGCCTGAGCCCAGGTGATAGGCCTCGGCGGACGTGGCGACCTCGCCGAGGTAGTAGTCGGCGGCGCCGGGTGCGAGCTTGCCGATGTTGAGCGTGCGCTGACCTTTCCTCTGCGTGGCGCCGTGTCGCGGTCACCGTGCCTCAGATAAGCGCGCCGACCCCTTCGGATTCGACCGGCAACTTCGACCGCGCGGGACCTCCCGCCGTGTCCGGTAACGGACACGG
>CAXMLU010000323.1:0-3542 GCA_964194255.1 uncultured bacterium | reverse complement strand
GATGTGTATAAGAGACAGGAAAAACCCCGTCATTGACGACCCCGCCAGCAACGCCATGACGGCCTGACGCGAAGGGAAACCTGACGGTATTGTCAGGTCCACCACCGAGGGGGAGGTCTCCATGTCCCGTCGCACTATCAGGTTGGCCCGAACGGCGGCCCTGATCGTCGTCGCCGTGCTGGTGGCCGCGGCGTGCGGCAATTCGGGCGGCGGCCTGAGCAGTGGGGCGGCCGGACCCGGACAAACCGACGGAGTGAAGCCCACCGAGATCGACGTGGGCGGCCTCATCGCCGAGACCGGCCCGCTCGGCGACGTCTATGACGGCCTGGCCAAGGGCGTACGCGCCTACTTCGACATAATCAACAGCCAGGGCGGGGTGAACGGCCGGCAGCTCAAGCTGGTCAAGGTGCGCGACGACGCCACCGACACCACCCGCAATGTGACTCAGGCTCGGTCGCTGGTCGAACAGGACCACGTCTTCGCCGTGTTCGCCTCCTCCCCCATCTTCCCGGCGGGCACCTATCTGGGCCAGAACAAGATCCCGACATTTGGGACGAACTTTAACAACGAGTGGTCCGCCGGGCTCAGCCTGTTCGGCCACAACGGCTCGTTCAATGACGCCACCCGACCCGGTCCCTTCCTGCCCTGGCTGGCCAAGCAGGTCGGTGCGACGGCCGCCGCCACCATCGCCTACACGGTCGCATCGTCGGCGGACTGCGGCACCGGCGAAGCCAACTCGTTCTCGCATTTCGGCATCACGGTCGGCCTGAAGGACAACTCCCTCCCCTTCGGAGCCGTTGATGTCACGGGGGACATCCAGCAGATCAAGGAGCACCACGTCGGATTCGTCGCCACGTGCATGGACCCGACGGGCAACACGCTCGTCTACAAGAGCCTGAAGTCAGCTGGGCTTGACGTGAAGATGGAGTGGCCGAACGGCTACGACCAGAACACGTTGAAGAATTTTGCCGACCAGATGGAGGGGGTGTACTTCGGCCTGCAGCACATACCATTCGAGTCGATTGCCCAATCGCCGGAGATGCAGAAGTACGCGGCCCAGCTACAGAAGCTCTACCCGGGTGAGGCGCTCGGCGAGGAATCGCTCTACGGCTGGGAGGTGGCAAGCTTGTTCGTGACCGGTCTGCAGAAGGTGGGCACGAACGTCACCCGCAAGGGCGTCGTCGATGCCCTCAACAAGTTGACTGGCTTCACCGCCAACGGGCTGATTCCGCCCATCGACTGGACCAAACAACACAAGGCAGGCGGCCAACGCGACTGCACCGCAGTCGTTCAGGTCCAACACGCCAAGTTCGTGCCCGTCTTCGGCAGCGCGGTCAGCCCCTACGTGTGCTTCGCCCAGAACACCACCACGCTGGACACCATCGTTCCGCCCAAGTTCTAAAGAGAAACCCGCGTGACCAGGCTCATCACCTACGCCATCCCTGGCCTGCCGTACGGCTGCGTCTTCGCGCTGGTCGCCATCAGCCTGGTCCTCACGTTCAAGACCTCCGGTGTCTTCAACCTGGCCTTCGGCGCCCAGGCGTACGTATCGGCGGCCATCTACTACGCGACGGTCCACGACCGCCACTGGTCGCAGCTGGCCGGGTTGGTGGTGGCGGTTGTCATCGCCGCCCCCCTGCTCGGCCTGGTGCTCGACCGGCTCCTGTTCCAGCACATCCGCACCGCACCGCCGTTGGTCAAGCTGGTCACCGCCCTGGGACTGCTGGTCGGCATCCCATCCGTCGTCCAGTACTTCTTCGGGGTCAAGCAGAAGCTGCGTCCCCCCGGGCTGTGGCTCAACCCGGATCACGTGTACCACTTCGGCCGCTTCCACATCAACGGCGTCGGCGTCTCGATCGTAGCGGTGACGGTCGCCTCGGTGATCCTGCTTGGGGTGCTCTTCAAGTTCACCGCCGTCGGCCTGCAGATGCGGGCCGTCGTGGAGTCGCCGCGGCTGGTTGAGCTGGCGGGCATCAACGCCGACCGCGTCGGTGCCTTCGCCTGGATGCTTTCCAGCTTCCTGGCCGGCCTGGCCGGGATCCTCCTCGCCCCGCTCGTGTCCAAGGTGGATCCCAACAGCTTCACGCAGCTGCTGGTGGCGGCTATCGCCGCCGCCGCCTTCGGCCGGTTGATCAGCCTGCCCTGGACACTCGTCGGAGGCTTGGTCCTGGGCGTGGGCCAACAGTTGCTGGTTGGCTACCTACCCACGGACAGCGTGTGGGCCAAAGGGCTTCGGCCGTCCTTCCCCTTCCTGATGCTGGTCGCTCTCCTCCTCTTCCTGCCCGGCCTGCGGGGGGCGCGAGAGGCGACAGACCCGTTAGCGACGTGCGATCCGCCGCCGCCGGCCCTCACTTCCAACGACCGGGATCCTCGCCTCGACCGGCTGGCGCGAACCCTTTTCCCCATGTTCCTCGTCGCGTTTGGAGGCGTGTCACTCTTTGGTTTGTCCGGCCATTGGTTGTTCCTCATCACCCAGGGCCTGGTGTACGCGATCATCATGATGTCCATCACCATGCTGACCGGCCTCAGCGGTCAGATCTCGCTGTGCCAGATGAGCTTCGCCGGAGTTGGCGCGTTCACGGCCGGCCAGATTGTGGCCCACCACAACATTTCCTACCTTCTGGCCATGCTGGTAGCGGCCGTCGTGGCCGCCATTGTCGGGGCTGTCATCGCCCTGCCCGCGCTGCGGTTGGGCGGTGTCTACCTCGCACTGGCCACCCTCGCGTTCGCGCTCATGGCCGACAACTTCATCTTCCCCCTCCACTCGGTGGGCGGAGGACAGAACGGGTTGCTCATACCCCGGCCCAAGATCGGCCCCATCGACTTCGCCACCGACCGGGCGTTCTTCCTGCTGGCCCTGGCCCTGTTTACGGTGTGTGGTTTCTTGGTCATCCTCGTGCGCAAAGGCACAACGGGCAGATACCTGGCGGCGATGCGAGGCTCGGAGACGGCCGCCACCACCATCGGGATCAATCCCAACCGCTGGAAGATCACCGTCTTCGCCCTGTCGGCGGGCATCGCCGGGCTGGGAGGAGCCCTCCTCGTCTCGCTCCGGGGCGCAACCGGGCCGGACGACTTCAACTTCCTTTACTCACTGGTCTTCATGGTCCTCGTGCTCACCACCGGCGCCCGCACAGTGGAGGGCGCGGTCAACGCCGGCATGGGCTTCGTCATCATCCCCGAGATTCTCGGATACTTCGGTGGCCTCAGTGTGCTCACCTACGCCCTCTTCGGTTACGGGACGATCAACTACGCCAAGCACCCCGAGGGGATTCTCGAGTTCCAGAAGCGCAGGAGCACCGAAGCCATCGCCCGTTGGCTGGACCGCCGCGCCGCTCGCAAAGCCGGCACGCCGCCCACCGGCGCACCCACGCCCACACCCACACCGGTCGCCGCCGGCGGCGGCGGAGACTGACCGCCATGGCCCTCCTCGAAGCCGGCCACATAAGCAAGCACTTTGGCGGCATCGTCGCCATCGACGACGTCACCCTCACGGTTGAGGCCCACGAGGCGGTCGGCCTGGTTGCTGTCTCTTATACACA
>CAXMLU010000322.1:0-5032 GCA_964194255.1 uncultured bacterium | reverse complement strand
CCATAGGTCGCCCCGTTGAAGTCGGCGACCAGCTTTCTGGAAAGCGCCGGCGTAAATACGGCGAAGGCAAGGACGTGGTCGATGTCGTCCTGGATCACCTGGGTGTTGATGACAATTATCCCCACGAGTCTGGCGTCGATACGGAGATGGGGTGGCACGCTCGGCGTGCCGAACTCCGGCGAGGCCGCCTGCGCGCTGGTGTACTCGCCGAGGGGAATGTCCTGACCGACGTGCAGTCTGAGCCTCCGGGCCGCGTCCGCGGTCATCACCACTTCGTCGATCCGATGGGGATCGGCCATCCGCCCGTGGATGACCGTCACCCGGTCCTGGTCGAACAGCAGGCCGTCGACGCTGGCAATGGTCGCGAGATTGGTGGCCGCGGCGGGATTCGGGGCGCCCGTCGGCTCCAACGGCATGATGGTAAGCCCGGCAAAACCCTCGACCCGCTTCACATGGGCCAGGTGAGCGATCTCGCTGGACGCGCTGACCACGGGGCCGCCCGCGGCGTTGCTGGCGTAGAAAGAAACGGTGAGGTCCGAAGGGTTCGTGCTGGCCAGGAATCTGGGATAAGACGACTGTGTGCGCCGGCTGGCGGCAATCGAGCCCATGGCGATCCCGCCCAGAAGCGCGATCAGCAGTACGAGGGCCAGGTAGCCACCCCGTCGATTGCGGAATGTGGCGCGGAACCGGTACCGAGCGACCCGGAGAACCCTCCGATTCACCGTCATGTACCCCGTCCGCCTGTCCATCCCAGTGTGGGACACCGCTGAACGGTCGCCAAGGTGGTCAGCCGGGGGTGCCTCGTAGTACCACCCCCACCGGTGCCGGGAATCTCAGTCGGAGCTGGACTGCCCCTCCCGTACCTGGCCGTGCGCAAGCACTCAGCGCCGAGGTGTCGACCCGCGCACCAGGAGCGTAGTAGGGCCGTGACCCGTAGCGTGGGCTCATGCACTATCCGGCTGCCCGCCGCCTCGATCTGGTCGAGCGTCTCCATGGTCACGATGTGGCCGATCCGTACCGATGGCTTGAGGATGCCGACGCGGCCGACACGCAGGACTGGTCGAAACGCCAGGACGAGCTGTGCCGGACCTACCTCGACGCCCTCGCCGGCCGGGAGCATCTCCGGGCCCGTCTGTGGGCCAACCTCCCGGGGTTCGTCGGACCTCCGCTGGTCCTGGGCGACCGGAGCTTCTACCTGCGCCGCGAACCAACCGAGGACCACGCCGTGCTGTGGACCCGCGACGGAGAGGGCACCGAGCGGATCCTGATCGACCCGAGCGCGCTGTCCGCAGACCACACCACCACCCTCGACGGCTGGAGCCCTTCCAACGAGGGCCATCGGTTGGCCTACGACCTCTCTGAGGGCGGGGACGAGGTGAGCGTCCTGCGCGTGCTCGACGTGGCGACCACCGAGGTGGTCGAGGGACCGATCGACCGGACCAAGTACGGGAGTCTGGCGTGGCTTCCGGGAGCCGACGCCTTCTTCTACGTGCGGCGCCTGGCGGGTGAGGACACGTTCCATCGACGGGTATGGCTCCACCGCATCGGAACGAACCCGGACACTGAAGACCTCCTGGTCTTCGGTGAGGTCGAGGGCATCGACAAGACCGCCTACCTGGGGGTCGATCTCTCGCTTGATGGCCGGTGGCTCACGGTCGCGGTGAACCTCGGTACCGCGCCGAGGAACGACGTGTACATCGCTGACCTGACGACCAGCCCGGCGGAGGAGCCGCGATGGCGTCCGATGTTCGTGGGCAGGGACGCCCAGTGCTCAGCGGGCGTTGCTCCAGACGGCCGCCTCTACTGCCTCACCGACCTGGCCGCGCCGCGGGGGAGGCTGGCCGTTGCCGATCCGGGCCGTCCCGAACCGGAGCAGTGGCAGGATCTTCTCCCCGAGGACCCGGAGGGAGGCGTCCTGGCCGGCTACGCCCTGGCCGGCGACGCGGTCGTGGCCGTGCGCAGCCGCCACGCTGTGAGTGAGGTCGTCGTGCATGACCTCGCGTCGGGCGCCCCCCGTTATCGGGTCGAACTTCCCGGTCTCGGCGCCGCGGACGTCACCTCGCGTCCGGATGGCGGAACGGACGCGTGGATCGGCTACACCGACCATGTCACCCCGTATCGGGTGTTGCATTTGGATGTACCTTCCGCCCGGACATCAACCTGGGCCATCCCTCCCGGCGCGGTGGCCCCACCCGCCGTGAAGTCCGAGCAGGTCACCTTCCTGTCGGCGGATGGGACCGAGGTGCGAATGTTCGTGCTGGCCCAGCATGGTGGTAACCAACCTCGGCCGACGATCCTCTACGGCTACGGAGGGTTCAACATTTCGATGACCCCTGCCTACTCGTCCTCCATCCTGGCGTGGATCGAAGCCGGCGGTGTCTATGCCATTGCCAACCTGCGGGGCGGAAGCGAGGAGGGGGAGGAGTGGCACCGAGACGGCATGCGGGAGCACAAGCAGAATGTGTTCGACGACTTCGCCGCCGCGGCCGAGTGGTTGATCCGGGAGGGCGTAACCGATTCGAGCCGGTTGGGCATCTCGGGGGGAAGCAACGGCGGCCTCCTCGTCGGCGCCGCCCTCACCCGGCGGCCTGAGCTCTACACCGCTGTCGTGTGCTCCGCCCCTCTGTTGGACATGGTCCGCTACGAGCGGTTCGGCTTAGGTGAGACCTGGAACGACGAGTACGGGAGAGCCGACGATCCCACCGAGCTTGAGTGGCTTCTCGCTTACTCCCCGTACCACCACGTGACGGAAGGGACGGCCTACCCGGCAGTGCTGTTCACGGTGTTCGACCACGACACGAGGGTCGACCCGCTGCACGCCCGGAAGCTGTGCGCCGCCCTGCAGCACGCCACCACGTCCGATCCCGATGCGCCGCCGGTCCTTCTGCGCCGGGAGGCGGACGTGGGCCACAGCGCCCGCTCGGTCGGTCGCACGATCGACCTGTCGGTGGACACCTTGTCGTTCTTGGCGGCCCAGCTGCACCTTGTGGTTACCCCGAGCCGCCCGTGACCGTGCTCGAGGCCGGCCCGGCGCGCGTCGAGGTTCGCCCCGAGGCGGGTGGCCGTCTGGCCGGTCTTGCTATCGACGGCATGGAGTTGCTCGTGAAGGAGGCCGCCTCCCCGCTCGAATGGGGCTGCTATCCGATGGTCCCCTGGGTCGGACGCATACGCCGCGGCCAGTTCACGTGGGGAGGTCAGGCGCACTCCGTCCCGGTCAACTTCGGTGACCATGCCATCCACGGCACCGTGTGGGACGTCCCGTGGAACGAAGGCGCGCCCGGCGTGCTCGACGTCTCCCTCGGACCCCCGTGGCCGTATCCGGGCCGCGTCCGGCACACGGTGGCACTGGCCCCCAACCGGCTCACGCTGACGCTGGAGGTGCACGCCATCTCCTCACCCATGCCGGTGGTCGTCGGCTGGCATCCCTGGTGGCGCCGGCAGCTCGACCGGGGCGACCCGCTACACGTCGACATGGACTTCGCCGGCGCGCGCATGTACCGCCGCGATGGTGAAGGAATACCGAGCGGCGAGCGGGTGGCTCCGCCGGCGGGACCGTGGGATGACTGCTTCACCGGGTTGTCCGGGCCGCCCGTGCTGCGCTGGCCGGGCGCCCTCGAGCTGACGATGGAGACGAGCTGCGATCATTGGGTCCTCTTCGATGAACGATCCCACGCCATCTGCGTGGAGCCTCAGACCGGGCCACCCGATGCCTTCAACCTCGGGATCGGTGTCGCCATCGCGACTCCGGAAACGCCGGTCACGGCCACGTGGATCGTCCGCTGGAGTCGCGGTTGACTTCGTGTCGCCGCGAGTCCTGACCCGGAACCCCGGGTTGGGCTTCATCCCTTTCCCCTAGACTGCATCCATGCCCCAAGTGGAGCGACGGCTGCGCGAGGTCTCCAGCCGGCTGCGCCGCGCCCGAGAGGAGCTGGCCGTCCTCGACGAGCAGTGGTCGGCGCTGGAGGACAGCGCCGAGGAGGCTCGAGTGCGTGCCCTCGTGTCGGAGTCGCCGGCCGACCGCCGGGACGAGCGGGATGCCCGCCGTCACGCCGACGCCATGTCCCGGAGCCGGCAAGCGTTGTCCGCCGAGATCGCTCGGTTGATCGCCGCCCAGGACGACCTGCTCGACCGCCTCGTGGTCGACACCCCGCCAATCCGCTAAGGAGTGCTTGTGTCTGTCCGTGTCGTGCTGGCCGAGGATGAGGCCGTCATCCGCCTCGACCTCAGGGAGATGCTCGAGGAAGAGGGCTATGAGGTGGTCGGGGAGACCGGCCGCGGCGACGAGGCGGTCACCCTCGTCAAGGAGCACAGCCCCGATCTCGCCATTCTCGACATCCGCATGCCCGGGATGGATGGACTGGCCGCGGCCAGAGAGATCGCCGGCGAACAACTGGCGGCGGTGTTGATCCTCACCGCTTACAGCCAGCGGGATCTCATCGAGGAGGCCCGTGACGCGGGTGCGCTGGCCTACCTGGTGAAGCCGTTCAACAAGCGGGAGCTGATCCCCGCCATCGAGGTGGCCATCGGCCGCTTCGAGGAGCTCAAGGCCATCATGAAGGACAACAAGACCCTCGAAGATCAGCTCACCACCCGCAAGATCGTCGATCGCGCCAAGGGCATCCTGATGGACAATCAGTCGATGAAGGAGGCTCAGGCGTTCAGCTATATCCAGCGCACGGCCATGCGGGAACGGGTCACCATGCGGGAGATCGCCCAACGCATCATTGACGGGAAGCTGCCCTGATCGACGCCTGACGGCGCTGGCTCCCGCGGTTCAGCCGGCGGCGACGTACAACTGCTGGCTCAGGTCGGCGCTCACGGCCACGGCGTGTCCCCCGACATCGAGGGTGAAGGTGCCGTCCGGCGAGCGTGAGGACACTTGGGCGTCAGCTCCCGGGATGAAGCCGTGCTCCGATAGGTACGTCAACGAGTCGAGGTCGATCTCGACGCGCTCGGTGACCCGCTCGAGCCGGATATGGTCACCCGGCTCGGATTCCGCCAGGGCGCGCAGCGCATTCGGCGGGTCGGCGGG
>CAXMLU010000321.1:0-2541 GCA_964194255.1 uncultured bacterium | reverse complement strand
TGCGGGGCTTGCCGCCTTCTCGGCGGGGCGGCGCCTTGTCCTTATGGCCTTCGATGTAGATGCACCAGTCAGGGCAGCTCCGGGCGCACAGCATGCACACCGTGCAGTTCTCTTCCTTCAGGGCGATGACGCCCCGGGCCCGGGTGGGCGGCGCCTCCTTCACGTGCGGATACTGGACGGTCACCGGCTTGGTGAACATCGTCTTCAGTGTCACTCCCAGACCCTTTACCAGACCTAGCATCTCGGGCATGGGGCTACGCCACCACCTTCAGCACGGCGGTCACGGCAATATTCGCCAATGACAGGGGGATGAGATATTTCCAGGCGAAGGCCTGGAGCTGGTCCTCCCGCAGCCGGGGGTAGGTGAACCGGATCCAGAAGATCAAGAAGGCGACGAGCATCGTCTTGGCAAAGAGGATGGCGAAGCCGATGAGATCGCCCGGGATCCCGTGGAAGTGCGGTCCCGGCGCGTACCAGCCACCGAGATAGAGGGTGGCGGCCATGGCCGACAGACCGAACGCGGTGCCGAACTCGCCGATGTAGAAGAAGAGGAAGAGCAGCCCGCTGTACTCCGTCTGGTAGCCGGCGACCAACTCCGACTCGGCCACCGGCATGTCGAACGGCGTCTGCGTCAGTTCGGCTTGCGCCGCCATCACGAACAACACGAATCCCACCACTTGGGGGATGGCGTACGGAATCGGGAACTTCCAGGAACCGAAATGGAATGTCGCCTGGGCGTGAACGATGCCCTGGAGGCTCAGAGTGCCGGCCTGGATCACCACGCCCACGACGGCGAGGACCAGGGGGAGCTCGTAGGCGATCAGCTGGCCGGCCGCCCGCAGGCCACCGATCAGCGCGTATTTGTTGGCCGATGACCATCCCGCCATCAAGATCCCGAGCACCGACAACGAGGACACGGCCAGGGCGAAGAAGATCCCGGTGTCGAGGTTCTCGCCGATGGCGCCCGGACCGACCGGGATCACGACAAAGAACAGGAAGGTCGACAACAGCACGACCAGCGGCGCGAAGACGAAGACCTTGCGGTCAGCCTGCTCCGGTGCGAGCAGCTCCTTCTGGATGAACTTGGCGCCGTCGGCAAGCAGCTGGAGGGATCCGTGCGGCCCGGCCTCCATCGGGCCGAGGCGGCTCTGCATGTGGGCCATCATCTTGAAGAGGAACGTCTGCACGATGAGGGCCGTCGCCGTCGGCACGGCCACCATCACCAGAACGACCTTGATGAGAGTGGCCTCCCAGTACGAGAGGTGCACGGTCGCGAGGAGCAAGTTCATCGGTCGATGTCACCCAGGATGAAATACAGCGACGCCAGGATGGTGATGACGTCAGGGACGTAGACACCCTTGAGCAGCCAGGGGGTGATCGACACGTTGCTGAACGAGGCCGAGCGGATCTTGACGCGGAACGGACCAAGCCCGCCCTGGCTGACGACGTAGTAGCCCATCTCGCCGAGCGGGTTCTCGGTGTGCACCCACGCCTCGCCGGCCGGCACCTTGATGATGCGGGGCACCTTGGCCTGGATGGGTCCGGCGGGCAGCCCCTCGCAGAGCTGGTCGATAATGCGGGTGGCCTCGCGGGTCTCCTGCAGCCGGACCCAGTACCGGGCAAAGCTGTCCCCGTCGGGGTGCGTCCACACCTTCCAGTCGCAGTGTTTCCAGGCCAGCGGCGAATCCTCATCCCGCCGGATGTCCCAGTCGACACCCGACGCCCGGATGTTGGCTCCCGACAGGCCGTAGTCGAGACCGATGGCGGCGGGTATCACCCCGATGCCCCGGGTCCGCGTCTCGAAGATCTCGTTGCCCATGAGCAGGGTCTCGATCTGGTCGCAGAAGGCCCGCATGCGCCGCATGACGGTCTTGCACTCGTCGATCCACCCCTTCGGCAGATCCTCCTTGATCCCGCCGATGCGGTTGAAGTTGGGGTGGAAGCGTCCGCCGCTAGCCGCCTCGATGAGGTTGAGGGCGTGCTCGCGATCGCGGAACCCGTAGAAGACCGGGGTGATGGCTCCGAGCTGCGCGCCCATCTCACCGAGGAAGAGCACGATGTTGGCCACCCGGGACATCTCGAAGAGGATGGTGCGGATCCACTGGGCGCGGGGTGGGGCCTCGACGGCCATCAGCTTCTCGGCGGCCAGGATGAAGGGGATCTCGTTCGCGAAACTGGAGAGCCAGTCAATGCGATTGACCAGCGTGGTGATCTGCGGATACGTGCGAACCTCGACCAGCTTTTCGTAGCCGCGATGCATGTAGCCGCACACCGGCTCGGCCCAGATGACCTGTTCGCCGTCCAGGCGGACGACGACGCGCAAGGTGCCGTGGGTGGCCGGATGCTGTGGTCCGATGTTGAGGGTCATGCCCTCGGTCTCGAGCTCGACGTGCACCCGGGCGTCGGCCGCCTGACTGGCGATGTAGGCGGCCCGCTGCCAGTCGAGGCCGGTGGCGGTCGTGGTCATGGCTGGTCGCCCCCCGCCGCCCGAGCTGGCGCCACTTCGGCCGGCGCCACTTCGGCCGGTGCCACTTCGGCCGG
>CAXMLU010000320.1:0-4308 GCA_964194255.1 uncultured bacterium | reverse complement strand
TCGTTGGCGTTGCTGGTGATGAAGTGCTTGCGCAGCTCCACGTCGTCACCCATCAGGATGGAGCACACCTCGTCGGCAATGGCGGCCTGCTCTACATCGATACGCAGCAGCGTGCGCTTACCGTCGGCCATGGTGGTCTCCCCCAGCTCTTTGGCATCCATCTCGCCGAGGCCCTTCAACCGGTTGAACTCGTTCTTGTGGTTGGGTCGCTCGTTCAGAAATCGGGCCCGAGCCAAGTCGTCCTTCAGGTAAACCTTCTCCTTGCCCACTACTGTCGAGTACAGCGGGGGTTGGGCCACGAAGACATGACCCTCCTCAACGAGTGGCTTCATCTGACGGAAGAAGAACGTCAACAACAACGTACGGATGTGACTGCCGTCGACATCGGCGTCAGCCAGGATGATGACCTTGCCGTAGCGAGTCTTGGCGGCGTCGAACTCCTCGCCCACGCCCGCGCCGATGGCCGTGATGAGGGTCTGAATCTCGTTGTTCTTCAGCATCTTGTCGATGCGGGCCCGCTCGACGTTGAGGATCTTGCCGCGGATGGGGAGGATGGCCTGGTTCTCGGGATTGCGGGCCTTGATGGCCGAGCCGCCGGCCGAATCACCCTCAACGATGAACAGCTCGGCGTCCTCAGCCTTCTTGGTACGGCAGTCGGTCAGCTTGCCCGGCAGTCCGGCGCCCTCTAGCGCCGACTTGCGTCGCGTGGCATTCCGGGCTTCTCGGGCCGCCATACGGGCGCGTGACGCAGTGATGCTCTTGGTGACAATCTGCTTGGCCTCGGCTGGATGCTCCTCCAGCCATTCGTTGAGCTTCTCGTTGGTGGCCCGCTCGACCAGGGAGCGGATGGAGACGTTGCCCAACTTGGCCTTGGTCTGGCCCTCGAACTGTGGGTCGCGCAGCTTGACCGAGATGATGGCGGTGAGACCTTCACGGATGTCTTCGCCGAGAAGGTTCTCGTCATTTGCCTTGAGCTGGTTCTTGGCTTTGGCGTACTTGTTGACCACGTTCGTGAGGGACTTCTTGAACCCCTCTTCGTGCATGCCACCCTCGTTGGTGGAGATGCCGTTCGCGAACGAATGGATGCCCTCGTAATAGCCGGTGTTCCACTGCAGTGCGACCTCGACCTCTTGGTCCGCCTCGGACTGGTTGAAGTAGCCGACCTTCTTGAACAGCGCCTCCTTCGACGCGTTGAGGTGACGCGTGAAGTCGATGATCCCGCCGCTGTATTTGTAGACCGTCGGCTCGCTGGCGTGTGCCGGACGTTCGTCCTTGAACCGAATCTCGAGGCCGGCATTGAGGAAGGCGTATACCTGAAGCCGCTCGAGCACCGTCTGGGCCCTGAACTCGGTCTCCTCGAAGATCGCCGGGTCCGGCCAGAACGCCACGGTGGTCCCGGTGCGGCCTCTCGGCGACGTACCGGTGATCTCCAGCTTGCCCTGCGGCCTGCCCCCCTTGGCGAACTCCATACGATAGCGCTGCCCGTTGCGGTCGACGTCGACGATGAGCCGGGTGGACAACGCGTTGACCACCGATACGCCAACCCCATGCAGACCGCCGGACACCTTGTAGCCGTCGCCACCGAACTTGCCGCCTCCGTGCAGTTTGGTCAGTGCGATCTCAACACCGCTGATCTTGTGGACGGGATGGATGTCGACCGGGATGCCGCGCCCATCATCGACCACACGGCAGCCACCGTCGGCCAGCAACGTGACGTCGATGTGCGTGCAATATCCGGCCATCGCTTCGTCGACGGAGTTGTCCACCACCTCCCAGATGAGGTGATGCAAACCGGACGGACCGGTGGACCCGATATACATCCCGGGCCGCTTGCGAACCGGCTCCAGGCCCTCGAGGACAGTCATGTCCTTGGCGCCATAGGAGCCCTGAGCAGGCGGGCGGGTACTGTCGATTGCAGCCAAGCGGCGCGGCCTCTCCAAATGAGTCGTTCTTGAGGCAGTCCGGACGCCAAAACCGCAGGTCAGCGGCCCGAATTGCGATGATGTAAGTTTACCAGACTGTAGGTGTTCCCGGTCCACGCTGAGCCTCTAGCGGGGCTGCACGCGCACCTCCAGGCGGGTGATCACCCGATCGCCGATGGCGGCCGCGAGCTGGTCGAGCAGAGTCGCCCCCAGGTAACGCAATTGTGTCGCCCACCCGGGCTGGTCGACTCCCACCGTGAGGACGCCATCCTTTAGGGACACGGGCTGTGCATGCTCGGCGATCGCGGGGCCGACCAGCTCGGGCCAGCGCACGAAGACGGTGTGCATGGCCGACGCGGGGGGGGCCCCCAAGTTTTCGGCCAACCGGTCCAACGACTCGGACAGACGGCGGGGCGGCTGATCTGGTTCGTCTTGGGACCATCGAGCGCTCGGCCCGCGTCGGTCAGCCATGGATGGTTCCGTTCTCGATCGTGAACCGCGCCGCCGGGAACGCGCCGGATGGCAACGGCCCGGCCGTGGTCAACAGCGCTTGTCCTGCGGGTAGATGGGCCAGCAACGCGGTGGCCCGGTCTGGATCCAATTCCGAGAACACATCGTCAAGCAGCAGTATCGGCGACGTCCCCACCGCTTCACTAACCACACCATGCGATCCCAATCGTAGGGACAGCGCCAGCGAACGCTGCTCGCCTTGCGAAGCGTGGGTTCGAGCGGGAAGTCCGCCGACGCGCAACATCAATTCGTCACGGTGCGGACCAACCGTCGAGACCCCCCGACGGAGGTCATCGGTCCGCGCCTCCGCCACAGCCGTGCCGAGCGGACCCGCCCAGCTGCGTTCGTACACGACGGTGATGTCGGCCGGTGCGCCGGCAAGCTGGTCGTACGCCTTGGCCACTTCCGGTTCCAAGCGAAGGGCCAAGGCCTCCCGCGCCGCGGCTACCGCTTCGCCGTATTCCGTCAACTTGGCGTCCCAAACATCGAGGGTGGCAACCACATCGGCGGGTGGCGGCTTGCCTCGACCGCCCGGCTGACTGAGGGCCTGCTTCAACAACGTGTTTCGCTGGCGCAGCACCCGGTCCAAGTCGCCGAGAAGGGCGTCGTGACGGGGGGAAATGGCGACCAGCGTTTCGTCGAGGTAGTCGCGGCGAAGCGCTGGGCCGCCCTTCACCACGGCCAGATCGTCCGGGGAGAAGACGGTGGTGCGCAGTGCGCCGAGCAGATCACGCGACCGCTTCAGCGGTTGCCGATTGACCAATACCCGATCTCGACCCGCTGGGTACAACTCGGCCTCAAGCAGCAAGGAACGAGCATCGCGTTGACCTTCGGCCCGCACGATCGCCCGGGATGCTCCGACCCGCACCAGGGCCTCAGTCGGGACGCCCCGGAAGCTGCGCAGCGTCGCCAGATACCCCACCGCTTCCAACAGGTTGGTCTTCCCTTCGCCGTTGGCTCCCGTCACCACGGTGAGCCCGTCAAACGCGGGGGCCAGCTCCGCGGTTCGGTAATTACGAAAGTCGGTCAGCCAAAGGCGCTCGAGCCGCATACCGCCAGCGTCGCGGCGGTCAGCTCAGGACACCCGAACCGGCATGAGCAGGTACAGGTAGTCCGTAGCATCGGTAGGACGGATGGTGGCGGGCTTCAACGCGTCAAGCGTCTCGAGCTGGATCTCATCACCCGTCACCGCTTCTACGCCGTCGATCAAGTAGGCGGGGTTGAAGGCAACGGTCATCTCTGTGCCCTCGTACTTGGCGTCGACATCTTCGGTGGCCACGCCGACGTCGCTGGCGGTAACCATGAGCTCGACACCGTCGGCCCGCAACGAGAGCTTGACCGGCGTCGTGGCATCCTTCGCGAGCAGCTTCACCCTTCGCACCGCATCGAGTAGCGCATCCTTGCCGACGATCAGCCGGTTGGGATAACTCTGCGGGATGAGTTGTCGATAGTTCGGGAACTCGCCGTCGATCAGCCTGGTCGTCACCCGGACGCTGCCAACCTCAAAGGTTGCGTCATGCTCGCCCAGCCGCAGGCCCACTTGGCCGTCGGCGCCGGCGCCACTCAGCAACCGCTGCACCTCGGCCAGCGTCCGGGAAGGAACCAGCACCCGCTGGCCCTCGCGGAGGACCTCGGTGCCGGCAAGATCACGCACCGCCAACCGATACGAGTCGGTTGCCACCAACCGGAGACTGCCCTCTTCGGCGGTCATCAGGACACCGGTCAGGATGGGTCGGGCGTCCTCACTCGAGGCGGCCCGAACGACCTGGCGCAACGCCTCGGCCAGCCCCAGCGCCGGCAGCTTCACGTCCTCACCCGCCGGTTGGGCCAGGCGGGGGAACTCCCCCGCCACCAACGTCCGGACCGCGAACTGCGA
>CAXMLU010000319.1:0-16143 GCA_964194255.1 uncultured bacterium | reverse complement strand
CCCGCCGGTGCGGCCGCGCTGGACTACACGGGGATAAAGATCATGACCCGGATCGACCGCGCCGAGCCGGTTACCGCCGCCGCCCTCGAGCTTCTTGGCCGGGTGCTCGAGCAATGCCGGTCGTTGAACCTCGATGCGCTGGTGGAACCCTTGTCGTGGGTAGGCGGGGTCGGCGGATCGATCGACCGGAGTGTCGAAGGAATCATCTCGGCGGCGGTCATCGCCCACGATCTCGGCGCCCCGCTCCTCAAGGTTCCCGTGCCTCTTGCTCCTCGGGGGTCTGTCCGGGTAGACGCCGTGCGCCGGGTCACGGACAGCGTCGGAGTTCCCGTGCTGTTCTTGGGCGGCCCCCACACCGGGGACCGCGCCGCCCTGCTCGATGAGGTGGCCGATGCGATGGCCGGCGGCGGGGCCGGGATGGCCATCGGCCGGACCATCTACCAAGATCCGGATCCAGCTGGCATGGCCAAGCTGGTGGCCGACCTGGTTCACGCCGCTCGGTGACCCTGATCCTCACCGTCGATCTCGGCACCACCGCCACCAAGGTGTTGCTGTGGTCGCCCGACGGCATGATGGCGTCGGCCGTCGCGCCGGTGACTACGACCCACGCCGAGCCGGGATGGGCCGAGCAGGACGCCGGCGATTGGTGGGCCTCGGTGGCGGCCGCCATCTCCCAACTTCCCGTCCGGCCTTCTCACCTGGACGCCATCGGTCTCTGCGGTGCCAGAGAGACGTTCATCCCGGTCAACTCGGCTCTCGAGCCGCTCGGCCCGGCGTTGCTTTGGTCCGACCGCCGCGCCGCCGCCGAAGCCGAGGCCCTGTGTCGCGCCCATGGCGGCGCCGGCGCCGTTCATCGGCGAGTGGGCATTGTCGTCGATGCCGGGGCCATGGTCGCCAAGGTGGCCTGGCTGGCCGGGCACGACCCGGCCCGACTGGAGTCGGCCCGCTGGTTGTTGTCGCCCCGCGACCTGGTCGCGGCCCGAATGACCGGTTCGGTGGCCACCGATACCACGATGGCATCGAAGACCGGCTTCGCCGCTGTGTCTGGTGGCCTGGCGGCGGAGTTCGCCCCCCTTGCCGCCAATCGTCTGCCACCGGTCCTGGCTTCCAACGCCGTCCTCGGCCCGGTCACGCCGGAGGCAGCTCAAGCTCTCGGCGTCTCTCCCGGAACGCCGGTGGTGATTGGCGCCGGCGACCGAGCCTGTGAGGTCATCGGTACGGGGGCTACACCCCTGGCGCCGATGGTGTCCTGGGGGACGACGGCGAATGTGTCGGTCCCCGTCGATCGTCGGCCCGAGATGTTCCCGGCCGGAGCCGCCCTGACGGGGGGTGCGTTCGGCGGCTGGATGCTCGAGGCCGGCCTATCGGCCAGTGGGGCGGCGATGGCCTGGCTGGCTGGGATTGCCGGGATCAGTCCCGAGGCCCTCATGGCCGAGGTCGAGTTGTCCGAGCCCGGTGCGCGTGGCGTCATCGCGCTGCCCTGGTTCAACGGGGCGAGGGCGCCGTGGTGGGCGCCGGGTGCGCGCGCCGCCTTCGTGGGATTGAGCGCCGCCCACGACCGGGCCGACCTGGCCCGTGCCATCATCGAAGGTGTGGCCCTCGACGTGGACCGGAGCCTCGCCCTGGTGGCCCCGGACGCAACTGCCATCTGTGTGGCCGGGGGCGGCAGTGCCGGCTCGGTGTGGAGGCAGGTGCTGGCCGCCGTCACGTCGCGCGCCGTCATCCGCCGAGCCGTCCCCGACGCGGCCGGCGCGGGCGCATGCTTGCTTGCTGCCGATGCCATCGGGGCGAACTCGACCTTCCCCCTCGATCGGATCAATCCTGTCGTCGGCCACGACGAACCCGACCAGGCCCTGGCCTCGTCGTATGCCCAGCGGCGCGACCGCCATGATCTCGTGGCCGACACGGTGGCCCGACTCGATTTCGAGACGTGATCAGGTGAGGGTCCAACTGGCGTACGGGCGAGATGGCCTCACGGTCGATCTGCCCGACCACACCGAAGTCATCGTGCCGAAGGACCCTCCCCGGCTGACCGATGAGGCGGCGGCAGTGACGGACTCCGTCCGCGGTCCAATCGCCGAGCTGGTCGAGTCGGTAGGCCGCCGCCCGCGTCGGGTGGTGGTCGTCTTCCCCGACCTCACCCGTCCGATGCCGAATCGCACCGTCCTCCCACCTCTGCTGGCCGAGCTGGAGTCGGCGGGCGCCGGGCCCGACGAGGTACTCCTTCTCTGCGCCACCGGCACCCACCGCCAGGCCAGCCCGGAGGAAATGGCCGAGCTGATCGGGCCGGAGCTTCTCGCCAGATATCGCGTCAAGGATCACGATGCCGTGGCGGGCGACCACGTTGAGGTCGGGTCGGTCGGAGGTGCACCCATTCTGCTCGACCGCGACTACGTAGAGGCCGACATCCGTATCCTCACCGGTTTCGTCGAACCGCATTTCTTCGCGGGCTACAGCGGTGGGCCGAAGGGAACTTGTCCCGGCGTGGCCTCGCTGAGTACCGTCCTCGAGGCCCACTCGCCGGCCAGGATCGCCGATCCCCGGGCGACCTGGACAACCCTCGACGGCAACCCTGTGCACGACTTCGTCCGCGCTGCGGTCGCCCTGTGCCCACCGGCGTTGTCGGTCGATGTCGCCACTACGAGGGATCGTCACCTGGCGGCGATATTTGCCGGGCCATTGGCGGAGCGCGGCAACTGCGCCCACCGGGAGGCGACCGCGTTCGTGGCCCGTCACGCCGTCCGGTCCGTGGCCCACCCTTTCGACGTCGTGGTCACCACCAACAGCGGCTATCCCCTGGATCGCAACCTGTACCAGGCCGTCAAAGGCCTGACCGCGGCGGCCCGGGTGGTCCGTCCGGGCGGCACCATCGTGATGGCCGCCGCCTGTGCTGACGGCGTGCCGGCCGGGAGCCGGTTTGCCGCTCTTCTGGCCGAGTCGCGCCGTCCCGAAGACATGATCGACCCAGGGCGGCCCTCTGAGCTCGATCGCTGGCAGGTGCAGGTCTTCGGCCGCATCCTTCAGCACGCCTCGATCGCCTTCCACACGGACGGCATCGGCGACGACGACCTGCGAGCCGCGCACCTGTCGCCGGTGGGAGACATCGGCGACGCGGTCGAGGCGGCGATGGACGGGCCGTCGTCCAGCGTGTGCGCCCTCCCCGACGGCCCGTTGACGGTCCCGACCGTGAGGACCAATTGACGGGGACCTGACATGGCCGTCAGGCTGGGGTGGTGGCAGCCATCCCCGAGACCATGCTGGCGGCGGTATACCGCGGCAACCGCACCGTCAATGTCGAATCCTGGCCGACACCGGCCCTCGGTCCACGCGACGTGTTGGTGGCGGTCGACCATTGCGGAGTGTGCGGCAGCGACATTCACCTGATTCTCGAGGGATGGGGCCAGGTTCCCGAGTCCGGAGCCGTAGAAGGCCACGAGTGGTCGGGCACCGTCGCGGCGGTGGGGACCGATGTGGACGGCTGGTCCATCGGCGATGCCGTCGTGGGCCGGCCGAGCGGGTGCGGGAGTTGTCGCTTCTGCCAAGCGGGCCGGCCATCACTATGCGACCGGCGGGGGGCACCGACCGGCGGGTCATGGCAAGGGGCCTTCGCTACCTACATTCGCGAGCCGGCGGATCGGCTGTCGCGCATCCCTGACGGGCTGGCGCTGCGGGCCGCAGCACTCACCGAACCGCTCGCCGTCGCCCTCCATGGTGTGACCCGCAGCGGCGTACGTCCCGGCCAGCGAGCCCTCGTTACCGGGGCCGGACCCATCGGCGCGCTGGTGACGGCGGCCCTCTTCGCCAAGGGGATCACGGATGTGACGGTGAGCGAACCCTTCGACCTACGCCGGAGCCTGGCCGAGAAGCTGGGCGCCCACACCGTCCATCCGGACGAGCTGGTGACGCCGGGCGGACCGATGGATCTGGTCGCCGAACCCTATGACGTGGCCCTGGAGTGCTCGGGCCGGGCCGACGCCATGCAGGCCGCCCTCGCACAGCTGGACAAAGGTGGCTCCCTCGTCCTGGTCGGCGCCGGAATCAAGCCGCCTCGATTCGACCCCAACCGCATCCTGTTGAATGAGCTCACGATCACGGGCGCATTTGTCTACGACACGGGCGGCTTCGATGCCGCCCTCGGTCTCTTGGCTTCTGGGGCGGTGCCCGTTGACATCGTCACCGAGGCGGGCGATGTACCACTTGACGGCCTCGTCGACGCCCTCGAGGGCCTGGCCCGAGGTCGATTGGCAGGCAAAGTCATGATCGTGCCGACGAAGGGAGCCTGAGATGGCGACAACGACCAAACCCCGTCCCCCCCGCTTCAACCACGTGGCCATGAGCGTGCCCGCTGACCGGCTCGATGAGGGAGGCCGCAAGCAGATCATCGACTTCTATCAGGCGGTCTTCGGCTGGGAAGAACAGCCGTATTTGACCAAGGACCGTCACGTCCTCGTTCTCCAGTGCCATCGCTACGACCAGTTCGTCTTCCTCATCGCCGATGAGGAGCCGATGGCGTGCCCGCGCCTCGACCACTTCGGTCTCTCGGTCCAAACGCTCGAAGAGCTGGGCGAGTGCCTGGCGCGCGCGAAGGCGTATCGCGACCACGACGATCGGGTCGACATCATCGACAAGAAGGTCGAACGCTATGAGGGGGCTGGACTGGCCCTCACCAGTTTCTACGTCGGCTACCTGCTACCGATGATGGTCGAGATCCAGCACTACGACTGGAGCGGTGCCCAATGACCTTGCGTTGGGGGGCGTTCGTCCCCCAGGGCTGGAAACTCGAACTCGTTGGCCTCGATGCAACCGAAGCATGGGAGCGGGCCCGCAGCATCGCTGTTCAGGCCGAAGACCTCGGCTATGACCACCTATGGGTCTATGACCACGTCGAGACGGTGCCCCGGCGAGAGCCCGAGCATGTCTTCGAGGCTTGGACCATGCTGAGTGCGTTGGCCATGGTGACGCGACGGGCCCGGCTCGGTCAGCTGGTGACCTGTGCCTCCTATCGGAATCCGGGTTTGCTGGCCAAGCAAGCGGCGTGCGTCGATGTCATGTCGGGTGGTCGGTTGATCTTCGGTATCGGCGCCGGTTGGTACGACGAGGAGTACGAGGCCTACGGATGGCGGTTTCCGCCGGCGCGCGAGCGGCTGGCCGTCCTGGACGAGACCCTCACGGCCGTGCGGCTGCTGTGGACCGAGCAGCGTTCGACCTTCGCCGGCAACTACGTCCACCTCACCGGCGCCTACTGCGACCCCAAACCGCGACAACAGCTGCCGCCGATATGGGTCGGCGGCGGCGGCGAGAAGGTGACGCTGCGCATTGCCGCCCAGCATGCTGACGCCACCAACTGGCAGGTCGGGCTGGAGGATTTCATCCACAAGTCCGCCGTGCTCGCGCGGCACTGCGAGGACATCGGCCGCGACTTCTCGTCGATCGCGCGCACGCATGGCCCCGATTGCCGCCTCTTCGACTCTGACGCCGATCTGCGGCGGTGGCTGGCTGCTCCTGACGGCGGGAGCCTCTGGGGCGGCGGCGATCCCGACACGTACGCCAGGGAAAACCTGGTGGGCACGGTCGAGCAGGTGACCGACAAGGTGCAGGGCTTCGTCGACGCCGGGGCGACCGAATTCGTGCTGTGGTTCCGGGACTACCCGTCCACTGAGAGCCTCGAGCGATTCATCGCCGAGGTGGCGCCCAAGGTCCGGGAGTAGCAACCCGCAGGCAGGACTCCGCCGGCGCCACCTCGGTATCGCCGCGTCACACCGGTCAGAGCGACCGGAACCCCCTTGCTCACGGCGGAGAGGGTAGGACCTCGGTCATGGCCGGAAGTGTAGGATTTGTATGACATCTGCGTCAGGTAGACCGTCAACCCTCGGAGGGGGTGTCCTATGGACGTCGATCTGGTGGAGCTGGCTGGGCACCGAGGCCGCCTCTCGGAGACACCTACGGTGGATCCGGTCACCGCTGAGGTCATCCGCGGGGGGATGGAGACGGTGTGCTTCGAGATGGCCACGTACGTCTCGCGCACGGCGACGACCCCGATTCTTAACCAGTCCAACGAGCGCAACGCCACCATTCTTGATGCCAAGGGCCGACTCGCCGCCTTGTCGGTCGGGATCCCACAGTTCATGCTCACCTCCACCTTGCCCGTCCGTTTCGCCCTCGAGTTCTTGGGCGTTGAGGAGTTCCGCGAGGGCGATGTCTTCGTCGGCAACGACCCCTACCACGGGGGTGGCCACCTGCCCGACTACAACGTCTTTGCTCCCGCCTTCGCCGGTCCAGGAGAGCCGGGCGACCCTCGTCGGCGCATGGTGCTCATCGCCAGCATCCAATGCCACCACGGGGATACCGGCGGTGCGGTCCCGGGCGGCTACAACGTCACCGCCGCCGACATCTGGGGCGAGGGCGTGCGCTGGCCAGTCGTGAAGGTGTTCGATCGCGGTGTCGAACGCCGCGACGTGCTCTACGCCCTGCAAGCCAACAATCGCCTCCCCGGCTATCTCGGCGACATCCGGGCGCAGATCGGAGCCGCCCAGATGGCGGCCCGTCGCCTCGCGGACATTCTGGAGCACTACGGCCCTGACACCGTGGAGGAGAGCGTCGACTACATGATCGACTACGCCAGCCGGCGCTTCCGCGAGGAGGTGGCCAGCTGGCCAGACGGCGTCTACGAAGCCGACGCGTACGTCGACCACGATCCCCTCGGCAACCCGGACATCCACATCCACGCCAAGATCACCGTCGCCGGTGATCAACTGACCATCGACTACACCGGCTCGGATAGCCGTCCCGAGATTCAGGCGTGGTCCACCTTCGGTAATACGCGGGGTTACACCATCGGTCAGATCGCCTCGATGATGGATCCGGAGATCCCGAAGAACGAGGGATTCTTTGACTCGATCAACTTGATCGTGCCCCCGGCATGTGTGCTCAACCCGCCACCGGGTAAGCCGGTCAGTGCGGGGACTCACCATCCCGGCGCGGATATCGGCGAGGTCATCGCCGTCGCCATGCAGTACGTGCTGCCCGACAAGGCGGTGCCGCAGACCTACAAGACGGGCATCCCGACGACGATCACGGGCGTCGATCCGCGCACGGGCCAGACATTCATAGACCCCTCCACCGAGGTGTACGCCGGTTGGTGCAACGCGGCCCGGGGCATGGACGCGTGGGGCGCTCAGAACGCGTCGTTCGGGAACTTGTGGAAGGCGACGGCCGAGATCAACGAGAGCCTGTTCCCCCACATCCAATGGGCGCGCGATTACCGGACCGACTCCGGCGGCGCCGGCCAGTGGCGGGGACTTTGCGGTAGCCACTACGTGAAGGAAGTGCGCGTTCCCTTCAAGGTGTACACGTACGTGGTCGGCATGAAGTACCCGATGCCGGGCATCTGCGGCGGCAAGCCCGGTGCGCCCAACAAGCTGACGCTTCGGGTGGGTTCGGATCATCCGGTGGTGGTCGAGCACACGGCCAACTGGGTAGCCCATGAGTCGGGCGAGAAGATCGTCTACGACTACGGAGGCGGAGGCGGGTGGGGCGACCCGCTCGACCGTGACCCCCAAGCGGTGCTCGACGACGTTCTCGACGAATACGTGTCGATCGACGGCGCCCGTCGCGACTATGGCGTAATCCTGACCGGATCGCTCGAAGAGTTGACGCTCGCCGTGGACGTTCCCGCGACCGAGGACCTCCGGGCCTCGCTTCGCGCTGCCACCGCCTGATGGGCTTCCGAATCGGTGTCGATGTCGGCGGCACCTTCACCGATCTCATCTGCGTGACTCCCGACGGCGATGTCCTCCTGGACAAGACGCCGACCACCCCGGAGGATCAGTCCGACGGAGTCATGCGGGGCCTGAGTCAAGTGGCCGCCAGCGTGTCGCTCGACCTGGCTGACCTCCTCGGGCAGGTGGAAGTGCTCGTCCATGGCACCACCACCGGGGACAACACCATGATCGAGATGAACGGTGCACCCACCGGGCTGCTCGTCACCGAGGGACACCGCGACGAGATCGAGATGCGGCGCGTACACAAAGAAGAGATCTGGGATCCCTCCTATCCCGCCCCGGCGCCTATAGCCCGACGGCGCAACCGCATCGCCATCCCCGAACGAGTGGATTTCGAGGGCAACGTCGTGCTCGCCCTGGACGAGGACGCGGTCCGAGCGGGAGTGCGCCGGCTGAAGCAGCTTGGCGCCACGTCCATCGCGGTGATGTTCCTCTTCAGCTTCGTGAACCCGGATCACGAACGCCGCGCCGCCGAGATCATCCGCGAGGAATATCCGGACGTACAGCACGTCTCGCTTTCTCACGAAGTGATGACGCGCGGGCCGGAGTTCGAGCGGGTGTCCACGACCTTGGTGAACGCCTACATCGCCCCCCGCATCGCTGCGTATGTCAGCCGCCTTATCGAGCGGCTGCGCGCGGCCGGATACGCCGGCCAGATGCTCATCATGCAGTCCACGGGCGGAGTGATGCCGCCGGAGTACGTTTCCCGCAAGGCGGTCACCCTGCTCGGATCGGGGCCGACCGGTGGCGTGATGGGCGCGGCGGTGGCCGCCAGTCGTGCGTCCGTGAACAACTTCGTCGCCATCGACATGGGTGGCACCAGCTTCGATCTATGCCTGGTGCGTGGAGGCAAACCGGAGATCAAGGCCGATTGGAACTGGCGCTACCGGTACTACATCGGTCTGCCGATGGTCGACGTGCAAAGCGTGGGCGCCGGAGGCGGCTCCATCGCCCGGGTCCGCCAGGGCGCGCTCCTGGTCGGGCCGGAGAGCGCCGGAGCCCAACCGGGACCGGTGTGCTACAGCCGCGGAGGGACCCGCCCCACGGTCACCGATGCCGACGCCGTGCTCGGCTATCTCCCGACCGAGGGCTTCGCTGGCGGCCGGATGCAGCTTGACGTGCAGTCGGCGCGCCAGGCCATCGACCGCGATGTGGGACAACCGCTGGGCCTCGACGTCGTCGAGGCAGCATGGGGGATCCAGCGCATCGTCAACGCCAACATGGCGAACGCCATGCGGCGGGTCCTGGCGTCCTACGGCGCTGACCCGAGGGAGCTGTCGCTCATCGCGTACGGGGGCAATGGGCCGGTGCATGCATGGGCTCTCGCCCGGGAGCTCGGCATCAAGGAGATCCTGGTGCCCAAGGCGGCCCCGGCGTTCTCGGCCCTCGGGTTGTTGGTGGCCGACTACGTGATCGACTTGCTGCGCGCCTACGTCGCCCGCCTATCGCAGGTCGACGTGACCAGGATGGCCACCCTGTTGGCCGAGCTCGGCGACGAGGCCGCCAAAGAACTGAGTCCCGCCAACCTGAGCGACCACCAGCTGAGCGTGGAGCGTTACGCCCAGATGTGTTACCCGGGACAGAACTTCGACATGAGCGTCCCGATTGCCGAGGCCCAAGTTCTCGACGCCGCCGGACTGCTGGATTTGGCGGAGCGGTTCCACGACCTCCACGAGTCCGACCGGGGATTCTCTTTCCGCAGCCAGGAGCCGTTGCTGCGCGGCGTACGCCTCGTGACGCGAGGCGTCACCCCGAAACCCGCCCACCTGGCCCCTCCCGTCGCCGTTTCGGGAGACGGGGAAAGGGGTTCGCGGCCGGTGTTCTTCGGTGCCGATTTCGTCGCGACGCCGGTCCATGACGGCTCCCAGCTGGCGGCCGGGACCACGATCGAGGGTCCGGCCCTGATTCAGGAACCGTTCACCGTGGTGGTGGTGGCACCCGGCACGACCGCCGTGCTCGACCATCAGGGAACCTACCGGGTGACGGTCGGCTAGCAAATTGCCGGTTTACTTTCTGCCCGGCGACTACGCGACTGTGGCGGCCGCGGCCGAGCGTCTTCTGCCTGGCGCGGCAATGGCCGGCGTGGCCGACTACATCGACGGCTTCCTCGGCGCCTTTCTGGTCGACCCGCCGCGGATCTGGGCGGGTGGACCGTTCTCCGGGAGGGCCGGGGGCGCCGCCTCGTTCTTGAAATGGACGCCGCTGACGGCACTGGACGAACTGGCGTGGCGGACACGAATCGAGGGCTCCGGCGGTCGACCCGAACGGGAGTGGAACGGTCCCGTCATCGGTTTCCAGCCGCGCTACCGCGACGGGCTCGCCGCCCTCGGCGACGACTTCTGCTCGCTCCCGGCCGATGAACAAGACGCCCGTCTGGACGCAGCCGGCGACTTCAAAGCCCTGCTCTACCAGCATGCCTGTGAAGGGATGTACGGCGCTCCTGAGTACGGAGGAAACCGGGACCAGGCGGGATGGGTGGCGATCGGCTTCGACGGCGACGTGCTGCCCCGGGGATACACCGACGAGGAGGTCACGCAGCCATGAGCGGCCCTCCTGACTGCGACGCGGTCATCATCGGCAGCGGTCCCGGCGGAGCGACGGCCGCCGATGTGCTCACCGCCGCTGGGTGGTCGGTGATCGTGGTCGAGAAGGGTCGCAACCATCTCATCGACCTCGAGCCCCCCTTCGATTTGAAGGGCGACTTTTCCAATGACGAGCTCAAGTTCATCTCCCGGCACTTTCTCGGCCCCGATCCCCTGCTCGAGCCTCGCACCTTCCGGCACCGCGAAGACGAAGGCGACCGCCTCTTCGCCGGCGTCGTGAACAACCAACCCTCGACCGTCGGCGGTGGTGCCGTCCACGCCGACGCCAAGATGCCGAGGTTCCGCGAGGAGGACTTCCGTCTGCTCTCGGATCGGGGTCCGGTCGAGAACGCGTCGGTAGTGGACTGGCCGGTTCAGTATGACGACCTCGAGCCCCACTACGCGGAGGCGGAACAGCTCATCGGTATCGCCGGCGAGCCGACCAACCCGTTCGCGGCCTGGCGGTCCGGCCCTTTCCCCATGCCTCCGGGCGCCGACAAGTATGCAGCCGTCCTCTCCAGCTCGGCGGCCGAGCGGCATGGCTTGCACCCCTACCGCGCCCCGACGGGCGTCAACTCGATCCCGTACGACGGGCGGCCGGCCTGCGTCAACTGCGGGTTCTGCGGCATGTTCGCCTGCCCTATCCACGCCAAGGGCGACCCCGTGGCCTCGCTGCGGCGAGTTCTTCAGACCGGCCGCGGCCAGATCCGGCCCGAATCGGTGGTCACCTCCGTGCTCATGGACGGCACCGGCCGCCGGGCCCGCGGGGTCGAGGTCCTCGGCACCTCGACCGGCGCGGTGTCCCAGGTCACCGCCCGGTTCGTGCTGCTCGGCGGCGGCGGATTCGAGACGCCCCGTCTGCTTCTGCGTAGTGGCGTCGGGAACTCGTCAGACCTCGTCGGCCGGTATCTCACGTACCACTTCCAGACCTTCGTCTCGGGATCGTTCCCGTTCAGCTTGCACCCCAACCGCGGCCGGACGGTCACCCATCTCCACGATGACTTCATGGTTCCGACCACCGAGAGCCTGGCGACGGCCCGCGACGCCGGGCTGCCCTACTTCCGCGGCGGGGTGGTCGAGCACGGCGGCGGCGGACATCCCATCCGGGAGGCCATGCTCTATGCGCCCGGGCCCGGCCATACCGAACTCATGCGCCGTTCCTCGATCCGAGACCGGATGTGGGCGTTCACCATGCAAGGAGAGGATCTTCCCCAGGCCACCAACCGCGTCGACCTCGACCCGACCGTACGCGACGTGTGGGGCATGGCCGCCGGACGGGTCACGTACTCCTCCCACCCCCACGAGGTGGCGGCTTCGATCTTCTACGCCCCCAAGCTTGACGCGGTGATGCGCGACGCCGGTGCGGAGTGGACCCGCACGTACACGTCGCCACCTCGGCCGGGCATGCGCGTCTCGGAGCGGTTGGGCGTGGCCCCCCACTCCCACCACGTGATGGGCACGGCCCGCATGGGAACCGATCCACGCGCCAGTGTGGTGGATCCTTTCGGCCGCTTCCATGACGTCGACAACATGGTCTGCGTCGACTCGTCGGTCTTCCCCACCTCAACCGGATACAACCCGACGCTCACCATCGTGGCCCTGGCCATTCGGGCCGCGCGCCATCTCTTCGAGTGATCACGGAACGGCTCGACCGAACGGCGATTCGGCGCCACAGGGAGGATTTCAGGAGTGACGATCGAACTATGGACGGTGGACCGCCTGCAGGTTTGTCGCGCATCCGATCTGGACAGCCTGGCTGAGCACGCCGCCAATACTGCTGCCGACATCATCGGCGACGCCATCGCCGGTCGCGGCCGGACCAATGTCATGTTCGCCACTGGCAACTCGCAGCTGGCCTTCCTCTCCCATCTCACCGCCCTCCCCCGAGTGGCGTGGGACCGGGTTACCGCGTTCCACATGGACGAATACGTCGGCATCAGCGCCGCCCATCCGGCCAGCTTTCGCCGTTACATCCGGGAACGGCTGGACGAGATCGTCCATCCGGCGGCCGTGCACTACATCGACGGCTCGGCGACAGACCCCTCGGCCGAGTCCGATCGCTATGCGGCTCTCCTGCAAAGCCATCCCATCGACCTGTGCTGCATGGGCATCGGAGAGAACGGGCACCTCGCCTTCAACGATCCGCCCGTCGCCGACTTCTCCGACCCGCGGGATCTGAAGGTCGTCGAACTCGATCTCGCCTGCCGGCACCAGCAGGTGGGCGAAGGGCACTTCGCCACGGTGGCCGACGTGCCCACCCACGCCGTCACGGTCACCATCCCCGCCCTGCTGCGAGCGGGCCGCGTGCTCGTCGTCTGCCCTGACGAGCGCAAGGCGGCCGCCGTCCAGGCGGCGCTCGAGGGTCCGGTAACGACCGCCTGCCCGGCATCGATACTCCGGGCTCAAGCCCACGCCGTGCTCTACCTAGACTCGCGATCTTCCTCACGTCTGGGCCGGACCGGACCAAGCCAGCGCTCCAGGAACGGATAGGCCCGCTCCCCGTGCCAGCGGTGTCGACCCTCGAACACGTCGTGCTCCAGCCGGTCGGGGGCGCCGAGCAGCTGATACAGGGTGGCGAGAAGAGCATGCTCCCGGCGGGCGGCCGCCACCGGGAAGATCAGGTCATCGGTGCCGCTCTCGATCAGCAGCGGACGCGGGGCGATGAGACCGCCCAGGTCCAGATGATCCATGCCGCTGAGCATCCCGTAGAGAACCTGCGAGCCGCACATGTTCCACGGGATCAGCCCGCAATCCCGCCACGAGTTGAAATACCCGCTCACGACCGCCGCCTTCACCCGCATGTCCCACGCCGCGAGGAAGAGCGTGCAGGTGCCGCCTTGGGACAACCCGACCATGCCGATGCGCTCCGGGTCGACAAGCGGATGCTCGGCGAGCAGGTCGAGACCACGCGCCAGATCCCACAGGTCGAGAGCCAGCAAGTTCTGGCCGAACATGGCCAGATGCATCGACGTCAGGTTGCAGGCGTAGATGTCGGGCGGGTTCCAGTCGGCGCGCTCGCCGAACGTGCGCAGATCCGGCGCCAACACGACGTAGCCGCGCAACGCCAGCTGGTGGGCGTAGTCGTTCCCGTCTTCCTCCTGGAGGTCCCGGTCTACCAGTCCGCACACCAGGTCCTTGCCTGGGCCGTGCCCATGCTGGGCCAGGATGGCCGGACCGGGAGCACCCTCCGCCCTCGCCTTCGGTATGAGCAGGTAGGCCGGCACCGACATGATCGACTCGCTGTCGTACACGACATGGTGACGCAGGTAAGTGTCGCAATCCACCGTTTCGAGGGTCTCGACGTTGAGCGGGACGGGGTCTGGCAACGGGCCGAGAAGGTCACGCAACCTGGCCTCGAAGCGCCTCCGCCACATCGGGTAGGTCGCCGGATCGTCCACGGGACACGGGTCGTCCCGCGCCACGGCGGACAGCCGAAGGGCGAAATGCGCCCACGGCGAGTAGTTCCTGCCCTTCGGCGCGTTCGACACGGTGCGTCATGGTAAGCCCGGCGCGCCGCTTCCAGCGCTACACGATGTTTTTGTTCGCTGCCGTGCTGGCTATCGACGCCGCCGACCGGGCGACCGTCGGAGTCGCCGGGGACACGCTCAAGAAGGTCTTCCACCTCAACAACACCCGACTGGGATTGCTGGCGGCGGCCTTCAGCATTGTCGGCAGCGTCTCAACCGTGCCCGTGGGCATCCTCACCGACCGCGTCCGTCGCACCCGGCTCATGGCGGGCAGCATCGTCGTGTGGAGCATAAGCATGACCGTGGCGGGCGCGGCCACGTCCTACGCCATGCTGTTCGCGGCCCGGATGTTCCTCGGTGTCGCCGTCGCTACCGATGGGCCCACCATCGCGTCACTCACCGGTGACCTCTACGAGGTCGAGGACAGGGGTCGGGTACTCGGCATCATCCAGAGCGGGACACTCTTCGGGGTGCTCATCGGCTTCGTTCTCACCGGCTTCGTGGTCGACGCCCTCGGTTGGCGCTGGGCCATGTGGATGTTTGTTCTCCCCGGCCTGGTGTTGGCCGTGGCCACGGCCAGGTTGCCCGAACCCGAACGGGGCGGCCAGGAGCGCAAGCTGGCCGAGTCCGATGCCATCCACATCACGGACGGAGCGGCCCGCCGCTCGGCCGGCGATGGCTCCGGGAGCGATAGCTCGGCCGGCGACAGCAGCTACGTGCCGCACGATCTCGAGCTGAATCCCGATCTGGTCCTAGTGGGGGACCAGTCGTCCCTCCCGGCCCGGGCCGTGATTCGCTATCTCGTCAAGGTCCGGACCAACACCATCTGCATCATCGCGGGTTCGGTCGGGAACTTCTTCCTCGCCGGCATCTCCGCGTTCGCCATCATCTACTTCAAGCACCAGTACCACCTGAGCACGACGGCGGCCGGCGGGGTCACCGCCATCTTGGCAGTGGGGGCGGTGCCCGGCTTCCTCATCGGGGGTCGCATCGGTGATCGCCTGATGCGCCGCGGGGTGCACAACGGCCGCATCCTGGTGGCGGCCTGGAGCAACATCCTCGCCGGGCTTTTGCTTTGGCCCGCCTTCGCCTTGCACTCCCTGCTGCCCGCGCTGCCGCTGTTCTTTTTCGGGGGGGCATGCATCACTGCGCCGACACCATCCATTGATGCCGTCCGGCTCGACATCGTGCACCCGCAATTATGGGGCCGCGCGGAGGCGTTCCGCACCATCGTGAGAGTGGGAGCGGAGGCCGCCGCGCCGCTTCTTTTCGGGATCCTGGCCGACAGCATCGGGCTGCGCACGACCATCTTGGTGTTCGTTCCGGCGCTGACCGTCAGCGGCCTCATCCTCATGCTGGCGCTGCGCACCTATCCCGGGGATATGGCCTGCGTCCTGGCCTCCACCACCGACCCGCCGAATCCGACGCAGCCTGACCCGCCGCGACCCGCCGCTCCCGCCCGAACCCCTGCGTAGCCCGGCCGCGGCGGCCGACCGCCTAGCCGGGGGGGGAGTCAGTGGCTCTGCGCCTTGGTAGTACATCGTGGCGAACCGGTTGAACATTCGTACACCCCACGGTCGATTGTTCGACCAGTTCGCCGGCGGGAACCCCGAGCGCGCCGAGTGCCGGCCCGAGGTGCCTAACCGCGCGGCAGGCCCAGGATGCGTTCGCCGATGATGGTGCGTTGAATCTCCGAGGTGCCCCCGGCGATGCTCGCCGCTTTGCTCCAGAGCCACTGGCGCTGCCACCGGCCGGTGAGGGGAGCCGACGGCCCAACGATCGTCAGGGCCAGGTCGGAGAGGTGTTGTGTCATCGCCGTCCACGCCAGCTTGACCACGCTGGACTCGGGGCCAGGTTCGATGCCGCGGCCCAGCCGGGACAACGTCCGCCAGTTCAGCAGCCGCAGCAAACGTAGCTCGACGAATGCCTGAGCCAGCCCATCAGCGACCTCGGCGTCGTCCAGCATCCCGTTGGCCTCGGCCAACGCATAGAGCGATGACAGATACGTCTCGTGAACGACCTGCTCCTTGAAGGGGAAGTTCGTGCCGCGCTCGTGGGCGAGGGTCGTGTTGGCCACGGCCCAACCGCCGTTGACCGTTCCGATCAACTGGTCGGCCGGCACGAACACCGAGTCCAGGAACACTTCGTTGAATTCCGCCTCCCCCGTCATCTGCACCAGCGGCCGGATCTCGATTCCTGGCGACCTCATGTCGACGATCAGCGTCGAGATGCCGTGATGCCGGGGTAGCGAAGGGTCGCTCCGGGCCAGGCAGATCCCCCACCGGGCGAACTGGGCATAGGAGGTCCACACCT
>CAXMLU010000318.1:0-6440 GCA_964194255.1 uncultured bacterium | reverse complement strand
TGGTACGACGGCACGCCGCACCCGTGGGAATTCGCCCGGGTCTGGCACCTTGAGCCGTCGCTCACTGACCCGGACACCGTTTACGCCGGCGTCGAGGATGCCGGATTGTTCGTTTCCCGCGACGGCGGCGTCACCTGGCAGGAGCTCTCGGCGTTGCGCGAACACAAATCCGGGTCGTCCTGGCAGCCCGGCGCCGGCGGGATGTGCCTCCACACGATCGTCCTCGACCCGGTCGAAACCGAGCGCATGTTCGTCGCCATCTCGGCCGCGGGCGTGTTCCGAACCGATGACGCCGGTGAGACGTGGAAGGCGATCAATCGGGGCCTTCGATCCGAGGGCATCCCCGACCCGGACGCAGAGGTGGGCCACTGCGTCCACCATGTCGCCATGCATCCCAACCGCCCCAACGTGCTGTTTATGCAGAAGCACTGGGATGTCATGCGCAGCGACGATGCCGGCGAGTCCTGGCACGAGATCAGCGGCAACCTGCCAACCGACTTCGGCTTCGCTATCGATGTCCACGCCCACGAACCTGAGACCGTCTATGTCGTGCCGATCACGAGCGACTCGGAGCACTATCCCCCCGACGGCCGGTTGCGCGTCTACCGCAGCCGCACCGGCGGGAATGAATGGGAACCGCTCACCCAGGGCTTGCCGCAAGCCAACTGCTACGTGAACGTGCTCCGTGACGCCATGACCGTCGACGGCCTGGACCCCTGCGGGGTGTACTTCGGGACGACCGGCGGCCAGGTGTATGCCTCCTCCGACGCCGGGGACAGCTGGACACCGATTGTCCGGGACCTGCCGTCGGTGCTCTCTGTGGAGGTGCAAACGCTGCCGTGATCCGCGTCGTCCTACCAGAGCACCTGCGCACACTCGCCCAGGTCTCGGGCGAGGTACGGCTCGACGTCGAGAGTCCGGCGACCCAGGGCGCCGTCCTCGACGCTCTCGAAGCCCGCTATCCGGTGCTGCGCGGGACGATCCGTGACCACGGGACGCGACGGCGCCGGCCTTTCGTGCGATTCTTCGCCGGCGAAAGGGACCTGTCCCACGAGGCCGCGGACGCTCCGCTTCCCGAGGCCGTCGCGGCGGGCACTGAGGCGTTCTACGTTGTCGGGGCGATGGCCGGCGGATAGCCGTAGCGACGCGCCGCCGGGGCTAACGCCGTTGCACGATCGTCTTGCCCCGGTTGGGATGCCAGGATTCGATGACGAGGTGATCGGCAGGCGAGCCGACCTTGGTTAGGACGACTTCATCGATGTCGACCCGGAACCGGTGCGACGAGTCGCCTGGTTCACTGTCCACGATCTCGACAGCTCGTCCAGACACCTTGGCGTCACCACCCCACGAACCCGTGTCGTCCGCGGGCGGATCGAGAGCAGGACTATGGAGGGCCAATCGTGGATCCGCCCGCAGATCGAGGGCCTTGAGCGAGCGAGGCATCATTCCGAGCGTCAGTTGACCGTCCACGATGTCAGCCTCTGTCCCGCTGATCCGTGGTGAGCCGTCTCGACGCAGCGTTGCCAACGTCATGTGCTTCTGAGACTGCAACAAGGCCTGAACCCGGCGGGCGAAGTCAGGCTCCGCGCTCGCAAAATCGCTCCAGCTGGTCACGCTTCGCATCTTCCCAGAACGCGCGAGTATCGCGGTATGCCTCCCGACAGAAACATCTATGCCGCGCTCGACAACCTGGTCGAGCACTGGTCGCCCCGTACCGTTGCGGTGGTCAACGACTACGATGTGCGCGTCGTCAAGGTGCAGGGCGACTTCATTCGTCACCGCCACTCCGAGACCGACGAATTCTTCCTGGTCCTCTCCGGGCAACTCACCATCGCCATGGACGATGGCAAGGTGCAACTCCATCCCGGCGACACCTACGTCGTCCCAAAGGGCCGACATCATCAGCCCTCCGCCGATGCGGAAACCACGCTGCTTTTGTTCGAGCCGAGCGTGACGGTCAACACGGGGGACAGTCCTGCGCCGAAATCATGATGTCAGCGTGATGACGGTCTTGCCCCGAGCCTGTCCCGCGAGGAGGTGACGCACGATCGCGGCGCCGAGGCACGAGGCCACGACCTACCTCCTCCCCTCGGACCACAGCTTGGACCACGAGGCGGCAGTCGGGCGACCGTCGCCGGCCAGAGCCACGCATAGGTCGAGGCGTGGATCGGAGATGGATGCCAGTCGATCCCACCAATCGCGTGCCCGTCGGAGAGCGACATGTCCTGGTGGCCCGCGGCCGCGACTACGCCGACGTGGCGCCCCTCAAAGGCATCTACAGCGGCGGGCCGGCGCAGAGTGTCGGCGTGCTCGTCGAACTCACCCGTCTGGGCTGAGCGGACCCTTTCCCCGCATGGAACTCATCCCGACGATGAGTCTCAGCGCTCGCGGTCGTCGTAGCTATGTGTCGCGACGAGAGGCGAAGCCCATGGTGGTGCTCGTGCACGGTGACGCGGAGGTGGCGAGCTGGCCGCTTCCCATGCGAGGCCGCCCCGATCTTTCGCTGGTGGACGCACTGGCCCGGCTGCAGCTCGCGGCGGGACGGCTCGGCTGCTCAATCCGCTTGCGGGGCGCGTGCTCGGAACTGTGGGAGCTGCTCGACCTGGTCGGGATGGCCCAGTTCATTGGCCGGATCGGCGCCTTAGTCGTCGAGGTGAGCGGGCAGCCCAAATGCGCCGAAGAGGTCCGTGTCCAGGAAGTTGTGATACCCGGAGATCCGGTCGCCTGAGATTTCGAGTACCACAATGGCCCACGGCGTGTGACCGCCATGCGGATCGATTCGATACTGGCCGAACCCCGCGCATCCATTGGCTTCGATCGGAATGAGGCGCGAGCCGCGGCACCCGATACCGGCGCCAAGGAGCCACTGGCCGATCTCGTCTCTCCCTCGCAGCCACATGGCGTAGGGCGGCATCGACTGGATGGCGTCCTCGCGGAGGAGCGTGATCAGCATGGGGATGTCGTAGCGCTCGAAGGCGTCGACGTAGCGGCTGAGGAGTTCCGCCTGATCGGCGGTTACAGCCGGCGAACTGCCGGCGCGGACGTCACTGGCGGTCAGGGTGGCCCGGGCGCGCTGGAGCGCGCTGTTCACCGATGCCACGCTGGTGTCGAGTAGCTCGGCTACCTCGGTCGCCTGCCAGCGCAGGACCTCGCGAAGGATGAGCACCGCTCGTTGCCGGGCGGGCAGATGCTGCAGGGCGGCCACGAACGCGAGGCGGATCGACTCCTTCGCTTCCGCCAGTTCGGCCGGGTCGCCGTCCTCGGGCAAGACGCGGGAGTCCGCGATCGGGGTCACCCACAGGTTCTCGGAGAGCAACGGGCCCAGATGGGCCGGGTCGGCCGGGGACGACGGACCCATCTCCATCGGCCGGGCGCGGCGCTGCCGGCCGCGCAACATGTCGAGGCACACGTTGGTGGCGATGCGGTAGAGCCACGAGCGCAAGGCTGATCGGCCCTCGAAGCTTTCAAGCGCCTTCCATGCCCGCACCATCGTGTCCTGCACAGCATCCTCGGCCTCGAATCCCGAACCGAGCATGCGGTAGCAGTAGCCGGTCAGTTCCCGGCGGTATCGCTCGAGGTCTTCGGGCTTGATGTCCTTACTCATGGTGTCGGAGTTCACGGCCACGGGGATCGATCCTACGCCCGTACCCCTCGGTACACGTCGCCCGCGTCGGTCCGCTCGATGATCGGGCTGCAGGGTGGGGTCGAGTGCCGATATCGCCACGAATTGCCTCCTCCGTCGCCGCCGCGCCCGACGCGGGCGGACACCTCTAACGACGACGGAGAGGCCCGGAACTCATCGCGGAGCCCCGGGCGCCGCCTCAGGTTGGACGGTCCGCCGTGGCGGAACTCATCGCCCTATCCCGTCGTCGCGTTGTAGATGTCGGACAGCTCTCGAGCGATCCGGCCCAGCTCTTGGCGGACCTCCGGAGGCGACAAGACCTCGACCCGGGCCCCGAAGCTGGCCAGATTGGCGGCCGCCGCCCCGGCGCTGGGAAACGTGGCCCGAAACTGCGGCCACCCGGTTCCACCCTGCTCGTGGGGCGCGTCGAGGGCGGTCATTCGGGCCCAACCGGTCAGACTGGCCCGTACCCATCCGACCGCATCGGGGGCGACCCGCAGGTCGACGGCGAGGGAGTCCACCCGATGCGGGAACTGTTCGACGACGGCTTCCCACGCCTCGGCCAGGTCGAAGTCCTCCGGGCGCTCGACCGGTTCGTCCGTTCGAGACACGGATCGGACGCGTGACACGCGGAAGGTCCGCAATCCCTCCGCTGTTCCGGCGATGAGATACCACGTCCCGCTCTTGGACACGAGTCCAAACGGATGCACCCGGCGACCGGTCGGGGCCTGCCCCGGCTTGGCGTAGGCCAGCTCGACCTGCACACCGGCCATGACGGCCTCGCGCAACGCGTCGACATGTCGGGATTGCGGCTCGGCCTTCCGGCCCCACCGCACCGGGTCCACGTGCACGGCCGAGTGGGCGGCCGTGGCCTGGTCTCTCAGAGGCTCCGGCAGCGCGGCGAGGAGCTTGCGCAGGGCCGACCGGACTCCAGGTTCGACTCCGAGCCCGGCGAGCCGTTCCGGTCCGGCCACCAGGAAGAGCGCCTCCGCCTCCGCGGCGGTGAGCCCCGACAGGTTCAACTTGTGCCCGCCGAGCAAGGCCCAGCCGCCGCCCCGGCCCCTCTGCGAGTACACCGGCACGCCCGACGCGCTTAGCGCGTCGAGGTCTCGCCGCATCGTTCGCTCCGAGGTCTCGAGCCGCTCGGCGAGATCGGCGGCGGTGAGCTGGCCGTGGGTCTGGAGCAGCAAGAGGATGGCGACCAACCGGTCGGCGCGCATATCGTCACCGTACCAATGAAATAGGACAAGGGATGGCCGCTTCTCGGCCGTATCGTTGCCTATGACCGATACAACCGAGGAGGCAACGTGTCTGACATCGCCGCAGATCCCCGCCCGCAGCTGTACGCCGCCTTCGATCAGGCGAGTCGGATGGTGGCCGGCGTGGCGCCCGAGCTCCTGGGTCGCCCGACACCGTGCGCCGATTTCGACGTCGCCGCGCTAACCGAACACCTCGTCGGAGTCGCCCGGCGGGTGGCCGCGGTGGGACGGGGCGAACCCCAGGCCGGTCGCGTCGACGTCAGCGACGTGGCCGAGGATGGTTTCGCCAAGGCGTTCGACGAGGCCCGCCAGCAGGCATTCGCGGCGTGGGACGACGACAGCGTCCTGGGTAAGGAGCTGGTCTTGCCGTTTGCGACTCTGCCCGGAGCGGTGGTTGCCCAGGTGTACACGATGGAGTTGACGATGCACGCGTGGGATCTGGCGTCCAGTACGGGCCAGCTCGACGGGCTCGATCCGGGACTGGCGGAGATCGCCCTTCCGGTCGCGAAACAGGTGCTGCCGCCGGAGCCGCGGGGTGGCGAGCTTCCCTTTGGTCCGGTCGTCGGTGTGGCCGAGGACGCGTCGTCCTACGACCGCCTGGCCGGCTACCTGGGCCGCCGCCCGGCCTGATCGACTGTCCCGACGACACAAGCAAAGGACGACCTATGGACTGGAAGCTGGAACTCGTCGCCGTCCCCGTCTCGGACGTGGACCGCGCCGTCCCGACGGCAACGGGTGGGCGGTACAGCCGGTTCCCATCCGTAATTGATTCCTGGGATGTCACATTCGGCGTGCTTGTCTCGTCCTTAGAATTGGATGACGAGCGTGACGAGGCCTCAGTGAACGGCGGCCCAAGCCGGGACCGAGAGGGACCAGACGCGCCCATCGACCTGATGTGCTCTACGCCCTGGTGGTCCTCGAGACGACCGGCGATCGCATAAGCGACATCCACGCCATCCTCGATCCGGCCATCACCGGCCTTAGCTCCAACCCAACCGCTGACCAGCTGACGTAGATGGCCCGGTCAGCCGTTGCTGATGATCCGTTCGGCCCGTACGAATACGGCGGCGCGCCGCTCGGCCGCCATGATCCGGTCGTACTCGGCCCAGTTCTCGTGCGTCCCGCCGGCGGCGACGAAGACACGGCGGAGAAGCTCGGGAATCTCGGGCGCCGTGATGCCTCCGTCGAGGTCGTCGGGGCCGGCGATGCTGACCGGCCCCTCGACGGTCACCCACCGGAAGCCCGAATGAAACACGATGGCGGCGCGCCCTGTGCGGCGAAGATGACGCAGTTTGGCGGCGCTACCTCCGATCACGATCCCGATCGCAGCTTCCGACGTGACGGGGTCGTCGATCACTCCGGCACTGACCAGCGTCGCGTGAATCGTCCCGTCCGGTCGCGTGGTGGCGACGACGGCCAGATGGTTCGCGTCGCCGGAAAGATCTTTGACGAGGTCGAGATCGACTGGCATGCAGGTACTTCTCCTACCACGAGGACGATACGGCGGCTCGAAGTGTGACATGAAAACGGTCTCGAGGACTGGCGCATCGACTACAACA
>CAXMLU010000317.1:0-2896 GCA_964194255.1 uncultured bacterium | reverse complement strand
CACTGCTTCGGCATGGTGATGGGCAACCTCGGCTGCACGACCCACGGTGCGACCATGGTTGTGCCCGAGGCGGCGTTCGATCCCCTCGCGGTGCTCGAGACGGTCGAGCAAGAGCGGTGCACGAGCCTCTATGGCGTGCCGACCATGTTCATCGCTGAACTGAACGAACCCAGCTTCAGCCGCTTCGATCTTTCGAGCCTCCGGACGGGCATCATGGCTGGCTCCCCTTGCCCGGTCGAGGTGATGAAGCGCACCATCTCCTCGATGCACATGGAGGAGGTCACCATCTGTTATGGCATGACGGAGACGTCGCCCGTCTCTACACAGACCGCGGCCGATGACAGCCTCGATCGCAGAGTGGCAACCGTCGGCCGCGTGCATCCTCATGTCGAGGTCAAGATCGTCGACCCCGCCAGCGGCCTGACTGTCGAACACGGCGAGCCCGGCGAGTTCTGTACCCGTGGCTATTCGGTGATGCTCGGTTACTGGGACGATCCGACCCGCACCGCCGAAGCCGTGGATCCGGCCGGATGGATGCACACTGGCGATCTGGCCACGATGGACGAGGAGGGCTATCTCAACATCGTCGGGCGCATCAAGGACCTCATCATCCGCGGCGGGGAGAACGTCTATCCGCGAGAGGTCGAGGAGTACCTCTACTCCCACCCCGATGTGGCCGACGTTCAGGTCATCGGCGTCCCGGACGCCACCTACGGCGAAGAAATCATGGCCTGGGTCAAAGTACGCGAGAGGGCGATCCTCACCGAGGACGATGTGCGCGAGTACTGCCGTGGCCGCATCGCCCATTTCAAGGTCCCGCGGTACGTCAAGTTCACCGACGAGTTCCCGATGACGGTGACGGGCAAGATCCAGAAGTTCAAGATGCGGGAAACCGCCATCGCCGAACTCGGCTTGGCCGGGGTGGCGGCCACGGTCACGGCGTGAACAACAACGGGCCCGCCAAGAACTGGGTCAGACGGTGCCCCCACACGTCTGGCCCCGCCTGGCGGGCCCGGTACACCACGCAGTGTGGCCCAGCGCGGGAGGGGTGTCGATGGGTCAAACGGATCGTTCTAACCGCGCCGGCAAGGTTGGGGCCCCACCTCGGCGAGGAGGCCCCCACCGGTGGGATAGGGGCGCCCCGGCCGGGGCATAAACAGGAGTTCGCCGTTGGACATGGTCAACGCCTACTTCGACGAGGCGGCCGAGATCGTGAAGTTGAAGGACGAGCTGTATGACGTCCTCAAGACGCCCTACCGCGAAATCGACGTTCAGGTCCCGGTGCGGATGGATGACGGCGAGCTGCTCGTGTGCCGCGGCTACCGGGTGCAGCACAACGGAGCGCGCGGCCCGTACAAGGGCGGGATCCGATATCACCCCTCCGCCGATCTGGAGGAGGTCCGGGCGCTGGCCTCGCTCATGACCCGGAAGACGGCACTGACGGATCGCGGATACGTATGAGCGAGCCGTTCGATGACTTGGTCGATACATGGCTGGCCGAGGAGATGGAGGATGCACCGGTCCGGGCCAGCGCGCTCGGGATCCCCGGGTACGACGACCGTCTCGGCGACTACTCGGCGGCGCGCTACGCAGCCCGAGCGGCGCGCGACGCCCGCTGGCTGGCCAACCTCGACGCCCTCAACACCAAGGACTTGACTTTCGAGCAGGTCATCGATCGCGACCTGTTGCGGTCCACCCTACGCGGCCGGCTCATTTTCCAGGACTGGGCCGTGTGGCGACGCGACCCCGTCACCTATCTGTTTCCGTGCCTCCAGGGAGTCTTCACCCTGTTCCTGCATCGACTCCGCCCCGAAGACGAACTGGTGGCGGCCGCATCGTCGCGCCTTCGGGCCGTCCCCCAGGTGCTGGCCGACGGTCGGCGAAATCTCGATCCCGAGCTGGCTGACCCCGTCGTCGTGGGGCGCGGTGCCGCACAATGCCGGGCGGCGATCGGCTATGCGAGACAGCTCGTACCCAACGAGGTGGCTGACCCGGGCCTGCGGTCGCAGCTGGCCGAAGCGGGCGAAGTGGCGGCCGGCGCGTTCGCCGACTTCTTGCCCTGGCTGGAAGAGCTGGCCAGCCGGGCGCGATGCAGCTACGCCCTTGGCGAGAAGCTCTACAGCGGCCTGCTCACCGAGCGCGAGCTGCTTGGGTACGGCGCGGCCGAGATGCGCGAGCGGGGGCGGGCGGCATGGGCGGAGCTCGACGCCGAGATGGCCGAGGTGGCCGCCCGCGTCGATCCCGACGCCGCTCGCCAAGGAGGGTGGCGCTCGGTGGTCGAACAGCTGAACGCCGACCATCCGGCCACCCCCGACGACATGCGGGCCGGCTATGAGCGGGCGACCGCAGAAGCCCGGGCCTTCCTGGCCGAACACCAGCTGGTCACCCTGCCCGAAGGGGAGGAGTGCCTGGTCGAGCCCTCCCCACCGTTCCAACGGCCGATCATGGCGGTGGCCTCCTATGCCGCCCCGCCGGCCTTCCAGCCCGGCCGCCTCGGCCACTTTTTCGTTCCCTATCCGCCCGAAGGAACCTCGGCAGAGGAGGTCCAGAAACGGTTGGCAACCAACAGCTTCGCCTCCATCCCGACCATCGCCGCGCACGAGGCGTATCCGGGACACCACTGGCATTTCGCGTGGATGAAGGACAATCGGCGGCCCCTTCGCAAGGTGGCGACCACCCCCTATTTCGTCGAGGGCTGGGGGCTCTACGCGGAGCACATGATGCGGGAGCAGGGCTTCTTCGCCGACCCGCGCGCCGAGCTATGCCATCTGGACGCGCGCATCTTCCGCGCCGCCCGCATCGTGGTGGACACCAGCCTGCACATCGGGGACATGGGATTCGAGGAGGCGGTGGAGTTCATGCGCACCCGAGCCAGTCTCAGCGAACCTACCGCCAG
>CAXMLU010000316.1:0-3965 GCA_964194255.1 uncultured bacterium | reverse complement strand
CCGCCCGGGGACCCCAACCCCGGGCTCCTTCGCCAAGCGGGTACCCAACCCCGCTGCGGCCGTCCTCCCCGCCCGACCCGCGCTGGGGCCCTACCCCGCCCCCGGGCGCCCCACGTCCTAGCTCAAGCAGGGGCGAGGAAACGCAGGCAGTCGGGCAGTGTTCGGCGGAACAGTGACCAGTTGTGCACGCGGGCACGACACGCAGCTCAGCTGGTTGCCGGACTGCCCGCAGCGCAGCCGCATGGCGCACGGAGTCGGCCACGGCTCCGGGGTCGGAGGCGCCCGTAATGAGGAGGGTGGCGGCCCCGGTGGCCGCGGCATGGAGGATCGGTGAATCGGCGGCGCGCACCAATCCGGGTTCATGCGTGAAGACCGGAGCGCCGGTTTCGAAGGAACCGCCGATCGCCGGAGTCATACCCGGCAGGCAGGAGGACCAGGACCCGCCGTCGCCCTCCAGTCGACGGAGATGGATAGGTCGTATCCATGATCCGGGCAGGAGAGGGTGGTCGAGCAGGCGTGTAGGAGTGGAGGTTGCCGGCGGGACGGGACGCGGCGAGGGCCATCGGCAGTGGCGGCCTCGCCGGCAGCGCTGGCATCGCTATGGGTGCGATCAGACCGGCCGCGATCACTCCGACCGTCGCGCTGATCGGTGCCGCGCCCGTCGCCAGCGCCCACCTCCGCCGGTGCGCCCAGGCCAAGAGCCGAACGGGCGAGCTCGCCGGCGTCCCTAGCAGCGCACTCAGACCCGCTCCCAGCGGGAACGCGATGAGGTGCTCCCAGTCGGCGAACTGATGATGCAGAAGCAAGCCCGAGGCCACGAACACGACCGCCGCAACGCGCACCCGCCGCGTGCACAAGGCGACGAGCGCGCCTCCACCTCCAGCCGTGATCGTCGACGCGCCATAGTCGAGCGTCGACAGCGCCCGGGTGCCCCATCCGAGCCCAAGAGCTGAACCAAGCCCGGCGAATCCGGCCGCCGCGGCGGGAGCGACCAGCGCGGATACCACGGTGACAACCGCAGCCCGCCGACTACCCGCCCGCAGCTCGTAGCCACCCAGGAAGATCGCGAGCGACACGATGATCGATACCGCCATGAACATGTCGCGGGTGAGCAACTGGCTGGTGGCGAGCAGCCACCACCGCCCGGCCGCGAGGCCGCGGCCGCTGAACCCGTAGCGGTAGGCAACGGTCAACGGCCAGCTCGTGGCGGCCCACGCCGAGGCGAACCGCGGTGGCGCTCACCACCGCGATCACCGCAGTTGTCACGACCGGCGGGTGGCGCAGGTGGCGCGATGCCCAGGTGTTCACCGGTTGCGGCACACGGCCCGGTAGATGCCGCCGGGGCAGTAGGCGTGCGCGACGGCGCGCATCGCGGCCGGGAGGTGTCGCCGGCCTGGAACGACCAGGAAGCGGTCTTCCCAAACGGGAGCGAATTTGTCCTTGTAGCGGCGCAGCGCGGTGGCGGCGTAGACCCGCTCGGCCACGCGGCCATGGGGCAGTGGCACCGCGCCGAGACTGACGTGCCCGCACCCACTCGCCGCGAGCTCAGCCATCCCGTCGGCGATGAGCAGGTCCATCGTTGGGTTCGGAGCCTCCGGCGTTCTGCGCATCAAGTCGAGCACCCAGCCCCGCCCGCTGTCATAGGACCGCCAGGTCACAAAGCCAACAACGACGCCATCGTCGTCGACCGCCACCCGGCACTGCGAGTCACGCATGTCGTCATCGTGGCGGCCGAGGGAGAAACCCAGCTCACCGCCTCGTTTGGTAGCTAGCCACGCCGCCGACACACTGGCCATGCCGCGGTTGTGCTCCGGCGTGCATTCGACCACCCGCAATCCGGCCCGGCGCGCTGCACTCACGCTGTGGCGCACACTCGCCCGACGAGACCCGGCGAGACTGAACCCGGGCGCCTCGACGAGCGGTTCCTCCGCGATCCGTACGCAAGCAGCCCGAGGTCGGCGAAGGGCCGCGGATCGTCAACGGCGACGAACACCGGACGAAGCCCGCGGCCCCTGACCCACTCGATGTAGTCGCGTCGCGCCCTGGGCAGGAGCTGAGGGGGCCCGATGACATCCCCAAGCGTGACCGCCCACCGCCCGACCCCGGCCATCCCTGCGGTGGCCTCGCCGCCGCACAGCCCGACCAGATCGGTGCCCGCCGCGCCAAGCAGTGGGCTCGTCGAACTCGTGCCCCACCGGGCGATCAGGGCCTGCCCAGTCGGAGCGCCTGGCGGGCCTGGCCCCAAACTTGTTGGCTTGAGCGGCGGAAGGTCGAGGGTGGCCATCGTGGTCGGCACACCGGGAGCATGTTCCGACCAAGATGAGAATCAGGTGTGCCGGTCGTGTGACGCGTGTTCACATCAACATCACATCTCCGGGGTCGTACGGTGGGTGACGTGCGCGTACTAGTCGTGGATGACGAGGTCCGTTTGGCCGCGTTGGTGAGACGGGGCCTGGAGGAGGAAGGGTACGCCGTCGACGTCGTCGGCGACGGGCCTGAGGCCGTGTGGTTGGCCACCGAGCAGGACTATGACGCGATAGTTCTGGACGTGATGTTGCCGGGATTTGACGGCTTCGAGGTGTGCCGCCGGCTCCGTAACGAAGGACGATGGGCGCCGGTACTCATGCTCAGCGCCCGACGGGAGGTCGATGACCGAGTCCGGGGTCTCGATTGTGGCGCTGACGACTACCTGGCCAAGCCGTTCACGTTCGCCGAGCTGGGGGCTCGTCTGCGGGCGCTGACCCGCCGCGGGGCAAATCCGCGACCGACCGTCCTGACGGTCGGCGATCTCCGGATGGATCCGGCGACCCATCAGGCATGGCGCGGGGGAGTTGAACTGGCGCTGTCGGCCAAGGAGTTCGCGCTCCTCGAGCTGTTCATGCGCCATCCCGGCGAGGTGTTGACCCGTACCCGCATCCTGGAGCACAGCTGGGACTTTGCGTTTGATGGCGTATCCAACGTCGTCGACCAGTACGTCCGGTACCTCCGGAACAAGATCGACCGACCGTTCGGCCGTAGTGACCTCGAAACCGTCCGTGGCGCCGGCTACCGGTTGCGCGTGCCTCCCGAGCCCTAGGCGTGCCGATCCGTCTGCGCCTCGCGCTGCTTTTTGCACTCGGTACCGCAGTGCTGGTCGCCGTGGCTGGCTTCATCTTCGCCGGCCAACTCCGCGCCGGGCTGGTGTCGTCTCTCGACACCGGTATGCGAACTCGCACCGACTCGGTTGCGCGCACGCTGGCGTCTGAACCCTTTCCGACCGCGGCCGCCAATGGCACGCCCTCCCCCTTGGTCGGTTCGCTCAGCCAGGTGATCGACTCGGCCGGGACGGTCGTGGCTGCCTCCGGCGACGCCGGTCAAGGCCCGTTTCTCACCACCGCCCAGCTGCGTTCCGCCAGCCTCGGTCCATTTGCCGCCACGGTCGCCCTCAATCCGGCCGGCGGCAGCGCCCTGGCCGGGGAGCGCGTTCGGGTCCGGGCCGTACCCGGTTCCCTGCCGGGCCGGAACCTGGTGATCGTCGCAGCCAGCTCCCTTGAGACGGTCGACGACGCGACGATACGCGTTCGCCATGCCGTGACGTTCGGAGGTCCTCCCGTCGTGGCGCTGGCCGGGCTGGCCGCATGGCTTGTCGCGGGCGGGGCCCTTCGGCCGGTCGAGCGGATGCGCCGCGAGGTTGCCGACATCTCCGAGAACGGGGCCGAAACGTCGATCGATATCCCCGGCACTCGTGATGAGATCGCCTCGCTGGCCGCTACCATGAACGATGTCCTCGGTCGGCTCAAGACCGCGCTCGACCGCGAGCGCCGTTTCGTGGCCGACGCCGGCCATGAGCTACGCACGCCGCTCACCATCCTCCAGGGCGAGCTGGAACTGGCCGCCCGCCCCGGGCGAAGCGTGGCCGACCTTCGGGTGACCGTTGATAGCGCCACCGTCGAAGTCCGCCGTCTCGCCGCCCTCGCCGAGGACCT
>CAXMLU010000315.1:0-7179 GCA_964194255.1 uncultured bacterium | reverse complement strand
TGCCTGCGAACTTGACGCCGGAAACTCGATCGCCGGGCCATTGGACTCCGAGGGCCTCTTGTGGCAGCGAGTTTCCGGCGTCAGGTTTCTGGTCACCCCATGAGCCGTGAGCCCGGCCCTAGCCGACCAGCGAGCTGAGATCGGCGCCTGACGCCGGGCCGTCGTATGTGACCGCACCGTCCCGCAAGGCGATGCATCGCTCGGCCCGGGCAACGTAGTCCATCTGGTGGGTGGCGACCACGAGGGTGGCCGTCAACTCGTCGAGCATGGCCAGCAATGCCTGGCGCCCGGAGGGATCGAGTCCCACGAACGGCTCGTCGACGAGCAGCAGGGAAAAGGGTCGGATCAAGCCGAGGGCCACCGAGGTCTTCTGGCGGAGGCCGCGGGAGAAGCGGGACGGCAGGTCGTCGCTTCGAGCCGTCAGGCCGAGCTGCTCGAGGAGGGTCGCGGCGGGCGCCTCCCAGTCGTGCCGGCCGTGCAGACGGGCGGTGTACTCGAGGTGCTCGGCGACGGACAGGTCGTCGTAGAGCACGGGATCGTCAGGTAGGTAGCAGGTGGCTCCGCGGGCGGGCAGCGAACCGGCCGGGTGACCGTCGATGGTGACCGTCCCGTCGGAAGGCTCCAGCAGCCCGGCGACCATGCGCAGGAGGGTCGTCTTGCCGGAGCCGTTGGGCCCGACCACGACAACCCGCTCTCCCGGCGTCACCCGCAAGTCGAGCGGGGCCAGGGCAAGCAGGTCGCCGTAATCCTTGGTCAGCCCTTCGGCGACGAGCTCGGCGCCCACAGAGCGGACGCTACCGTCTTGGTCCACCAGGCATGGGCGTCGGCCTCGAACCTGACCCACGCCGCCGCGAAGGCCACGACGATCACGACGCCGGTGCCCGCGGCAGCGACCACGGGCACCGGGTGCGTCGCCGACCGCCCGGCCAGCAGCGGGAGCAGGCCGAGCACGGCCAGCATCGGCGGCCAAATGAGCCGGCCGGCCAGCCGTATCCCGGCCGTCTCCAACGACATCCATTGCTGCGGGGACAATGGGGGCGGCGGGCCTTTTACGACGCTCACGGCCGCACCCGACAGCGCCACAAGCGATGCGGGCACGATCAGAACACCGGCCACGACCAGGGCTCTCAAAGCCAGACCGGTTGCCAGGTAGCCAGCCAGTCCGGCGATCGCGCCCACCCCCACCATGACGACGGCGGGGGCGGCCAGTTGACGGAGGTGAAGGGCGCCGGCCGGGCGCGGATAGCTGTCGCTGCGATCGGGGTGGTCGATCTCCTGGGCCAAGGGCTCGACCGCATCCAGGGCGGCCACGTAAAGGGCGAGGCCGGCCACCACGATCAGGGGCGTGGTCCCCCGCCACGCTCCTACGCCGGCCAGCCCGGCGATGGTCGCCAGCAGAACCAGGCGAACCAGGCGGGCGCCCGGCCAGCGCAGGATCCCGTGCCAGCACCTCCGCCAGACGGGGAGCCGGACGCCGACCGGGCGCAAGCGGAACCAGGGGCGGGCCCGGGGCCGCTCGAGGGCCAGCTGGCGGCGCAGGACGATGACGGCGCGCACGTCCTGCAACGTCGCCGCGAACCGCAACTGGCCGACCAGCGACGCCCGCCGCTCTGACGCCTCGAGCGACGTGCCGGCCACCCCCCGGAGCCCGATGATGATGACGGCGGCGGCCACCAGCAGGCCGACCAGGCCGACCAGCCCGGCCGGACGGAACCGGAGCGGCCACAGGGCGATCTCCCCGACGAGGGTGACCGGCGACGTTCGCCAGGAGAGGGCGGCATCGGCCGCCGACCAGGCCACGATGGCCAGGGCCAGGACCCCGGCCCGCAGGCGACTCCACCGCCGGCCGGAGACGACCATGGCCGATGCGACTGCCGTGGCCGCGCCGACCGCGCCCACGGTGACCTCACACGCCAACCACGCGCCGGGCACACCGGGGAGGCGCCGGAAGGCCAGCAACCCGCCCACGCCGCCGGTCACGGCGCCGATGAGCAGGGCGAAGCGCACCTGGCGAACGGCCGGTCCTTTGAGGGAAAGGCCGCGGTCGATCGGCGCCATCAGCACATGGCGAACATCGGCGGCCTCGATCACCAGCGGACCCCCCCGTCCCCCCGATCGCAGACCCACGGCGACGGCCAGCGCCAGGGCCAAGCCGACGATGGCGGGACCGTGGGTGCGGATGGAGGCGAGGGTGGCGGGGCGCAACCTCGTGTCGCCCGTCAGGTTGGAGAGAAACAACACGGCCAGGCCCAGGCCGAGGGCGGTCAGATAGGCGCGATAGAACGCCTCGAACGTATCGATCCGCGCCGTGCGGCGCCGCCGTCTGGCCGTCCGCAGCTCGGCCAGAACCTGCCCGGCTTCGTCCACAGGGGGGACGCTACCGCTCGCCCGATACCCGGTTCTGGCGGGGCCTCGGACTAGCGTGGGCTGATCGATCGACGATCGCGCCGGCTGTTTGTCGGGCGGACTCTGGCCGCACTGGCGTTCGTGGTCCCGTTTCTCGCGGGTCCGTCGGCGCGCGCCGCCACCAGCCAGTCGCCTCCGGCCCCGATGCCCCCCAAGGCGTGGATCGTGATCGACGCCGACACCGGCAATGTGATTGACGCCGGGAACGACCGCACCCCGCTGCCCCCCGCCAGCCTGACCAAGGTCATCACCGCCCTGGCCGTGGTGGAGTCCCTGCCGCCAGACGTCACCGATGTGCCCGTGAGCGCCCGGGCGGCGGCCGCTCCCGCCCACAAGATCAGCATGAAGCAGGGCGAGGTGTGGCCGCTCAACGACACCCTCAACGCCCTGCTTCTCTCGTCCGCCAACGACGCGGCGGTGGCGCTGGCCGAGCGCACGGGCGGGACGGTGGAGGGGTTCCAACATATGTTCTCGGCCACCGCCGACAATCTCGGGATGGCCGATCATCCCGTCCTCCAGGACCCGGCGGGCCTGGATGGCCCCGACGGGGTGGACGGCGGCAACCTGGTCAGCGCCCGCGATATGGCCATTGCGGCGAGAGCCCTGGTGAACCAGCCGACCCTGGCGGCCATCGTGGCCGACCCCGTGTATCAGTTCGTGGGACCCGACGGCGTGCACCATCGGCTCCAGAACCACAACTGGCGGTTCCTCCAGAACTACGCGGGGGCCGTCGGCGTGAAGACCGGCTTTACCAGCCGGGCCGGTGCGTGTCTCATCACCGCCGCTCGGCGGGACGGCCGGACCATGGTGGCGGTCATGCTCAACGCGCCCAACGCCTACGCCTCCGGGGTGGCCCTTCTCGACCAGGGCTTCGCCACCCCGGTGGCCAGCGAGTCAGCCGCCGACCAACTGCCGCCGGTGCACCTCGGCCGTCCGACCATCGCCGGCGCGCCGGTGCCTCCGGCCGTGACCCCGGCCACCGGCGTGGTCAAGCCGCCGCCCCCGGCCCCCCATCGAGACCTGGTGGCGTCGATGTCCCACGTCGGCGGTGGCTGGCTGCTGTGGCTCCTGGTGTTCGTGATGGGTTCGGTGAGCTTGCTGCGGTTGCGAGTTCGGCTGCGACGCCGGGCTCGCCGGCGGGCGGTGACGGCCCGAAGACCAGCATCCAGGCCGACCCGGGTCAGCGGGCGGACGCGGCCGTCAGAGCGACCTGCGGCACGGCCAGCGGACCATCGGGAGCGCACGGCAGAACGAGCGTGAAGGTGGAGCCACCTCCGGTGGTCTCGGTGAGGGTCAGCGTGGCGCCGAGAAGATCAGCGAGCTGCCGGCACAGGTAGAGGCCGAGGCCGGTCCCTCCCTGGGTGCGGGTGGAGGACTGGTCCAACTGCACGAAGCGTTCGAAGACCCGGTCCCTGTCCGCCTCGGGGATACCGGGGCCGTGGTCAATGACCATGAAGATGAAGTGCTCCTGGCCGGCGACCGGCCGGATGGCCCTCCGCGCCGTGACCTCGATGGGTCCCCGGGACGTGTACTTGGCGGCGTTCTCGACCAGGTTGAGGAGGATCTGGAGGAGCTTGTGCTCGTCAGTGGCGATGCGCGCCGCGGCCGGGAGGAGAGCGAACTGCAGCCGGGAGCCGGCCAGTTCGGCCACCTCGGTGCCCAGCTCGGCGAACAGCGCGGCCAGGTCGACCTCCGCGACCGCACACCGTTCCTCGCGATGTTCCACCGCGCCGACCAGCAGCAACTCCTCGATGAGCCGCTCCAGGCGCTTGCCCTGGCGCATGGCCATCTCGAAGAACCGGCTCTTGGCGTCGCTGTCGATGCGGGTATCGAGCCGGCGCAAGGTAGACACCGAAGCCAGCATGGAAGCCAGCGGCGTGCGCAACTCGTGGGACACGGCGGAGACGAAGTCGTCCTTGCGGCGGCCGAGATCGACCTGGCGCTCGAGGGCGGCGGCCACCTCCTCGTAGAGAAGACCGTTGGTCACCACCAGGCCGGCGTGGCCGACGAACGCGGCCAGTACCTCGGTGCGCGACTTGGCCTGCTCATCCGATCCGATCTCCCGGAACACGGCCAGGGCGATCTGGTCCGATCCGGCGATCATGGCCGTGGTCGCGACCGGGAACGAGCGCTGGAGCGCCTCGGGGAGCGACGCCACCGGGATCTCGCCGGCTCCGTTCGACTCGAGGAGATCGACGAGGGCGGTCACCATCGCCGGCGGCGCGGGATGGGAACCGCAGTCGTCGACGACCATTCCGTGCCACGCACCGCTCTGATCCGGGGCACAGCACAATCCAGCCGCGCCGGTGACGAGGGAACGGGACTCGGCCGCGGCGAGGGCCAGGGCCGGGATGAACTCGCGCAGCCCGGTGGTGCGAGCCGACGCCGCGTACAGACGCTCGAACCGGAGATGCTCGGTGCGGTGGGCGGCGACGCGGCGGGTCTCGAGGGCGGCGGTGACGACCAGAGGGGCCAGGAGGAACGGCGCGGCCGGACCCAAGGTGGAGAGCGCGGTGATGGCCAGGCCGATCGATGCCGATACGGCGGTGGCGACGGCGGCCATGCGCAGCGACGCCATGAAGACCTGCTGAAAGCGGCGGTGCTCAACCACGGTCAGGACGGCGGACGTCGAGGCCTGGTTGGTCACCGAGAACACGCCGACGACAAGCAGGGCGGTTCCCCACGCGGCGGGGTTGTTGGTGCCGTGTACGGCCAGACCGGCGAAGGCCACCGCCGCCAGGAGCGAGGCGCTGGCCGTCGAGATCCCGTTGTATGCCACTTTCAGAGCGGATTGGCGTTGCATGAGGCAGGCGAGGAGCTCCCCGCCCGTGCAGGCGGCGGCCACGCCGAACGGGCCAACCCAAAACAGGCCCAGCACGAGCACCGCCTCCACGAGGGTGATGGTGCAGGCGCCGCGCGTCAGCTCGACGTGCATGGGCAGCATGCCGACCAGGGCGAATGCGGCCATGAAGCCCACGACCCGCCAGGCGGAGCCGAGGCCGTAACGATCAGCGTGGGCCAGGGCGACGAGGCCCGCGGCCAGAATGGTTTGCCCGGCGAGGAGGGCCAGGACCCGGCGGGTCATCCGACTAAGGAGTCAAAGCCAACTGAAGACCAGCGGGTACCGGTCGGCGTCATCGACCAGCGGGTGCCCTTCGGCGTACCTGACCAACGGGTGCCCTTCGGCGTGACGCCGAAGAAATGGGTCAAGGCCGCCGGAACCGATGATCCGCCCTCTATGACCACCGAGCCTGACGGCCCTGCCGGTGCGGCAGGCGCGCCGTAGGCGGCGGCGGCCAGTCCGGGCGCCACCAGCAGGCTCGACCCAGCGGTGACAACGATGACGACACACCGGCGGAACGATCCCATGCAAGCCCATCGGCCACCGGCCACGACCACCTTGAGTGGTCAGAGGGCCATTTGACCTAGGTCAACCCTCAATGACGCGAATTAGCTAGTCATTTCGGGTCCCTATCCGCCCGAGACGTCCTGTGGACGGGTCGAGCCGGCCGAGATGAACGGCATCATCGCCCGCAACTCGGCCCCGACGCGCTCAATCGGATGGGACCGGCCGGCCTCACGCAGCGCGTTGAAGCGGGGCCGTCCGGCTCGGTTCTCGGCCATCCATTCCTCGGCGAAGGCCCCGGAGGTGATCTCGCCGAGGATCTTCTTCATCTCCGCCTTCACGGCGTCGTTGATCACCCGGGGGCCCCGGGTCAGATCGCCGTACTCGGCGGTGTCGGAGATGGAGAAGCGCATGCCGGCGATTCCGTTCTCGTACATGAGATCGACGATGAGCTTGACCTCGTGGAGGCATTCGAAGTACGCCGATTCCGGCTGATAGCCGGCGTCGACGAGCGTTTCGTACCCGGCCTGGATCAGGGAGGTGAGACCTCCGCACAGGACGACCTGCTCCCCAAACAGGTCGGTCTCGGTCTCCTCGGCGAAGGTCGTTTCCAGCACGCCGGCCCGGGTGGCGCCGATCCCGTGGGCGTAGGACAGGGCCAGATCCCGGGTCTTGCCTGACGCGTCCTGCGCCACGGCGATGAGGGAGGGCACGCCCCCGCCCTCGACATAAGTCCGGCGGACCAGGTGGCCCGGGCCCTTCGGGGCGACCATGCCGGCGTCCACGCCGGCCGGGGGGTTGATGAGCCCGAACCGGATGTTGAACCCGTGGGCGAAGAACAACGCGTCCCCCGGGGACAGGTTGGGTTCGATATCCCGTTCGTAGATGGCCTGTTGTTCGGTGTCGGGAAGCAGGATCATGATCAGGTCGGCCTCGGCCGCGGCGGTGGCCACGGGCACGACCCGCAGGCCGGCCGCCTCTGCCTTGGCCCACGACGACGACCCCTCCCTGAGCCCGACGCGTACGTCCACGCCGGTGTCCCGCAGGTTGAGCGCATGGGCATGGCCCTGGGAGCCGTAGCCCAGGATGGCGACCTTGCGGGCCGCGATCAGGGTGGGGTCGGCGTCCTTTTCGTAGTACACGTTGGGCATCGCTGATTTCTCCTTGGGGAAAGGGGTTAGCCGGACCGGCCGGCGACGGAGCGGAGCTTCGGGGGCTGACGCTCGAGTTTGGGTAGGGCGACGCGCCCCGTGCGCTGCAACTCGGTGATCCCGTACGGTCGCATGAGGTCCTCGAAGTCGTCCAGCTTGGACGGATGACCAGAGAGCATGATCGTGAGATGGTCGTGGCCCACGTCCACGATCTTGCCTTCGAAGACCTGGACCAGTTCGATGACCTGGCCGCGACCCGCCGAGTCGGTCTTGACC
>CAXMLU010000314.1:0-6134 GCA_964194255.1 uncultured bacterium | reverse complement strand
GTTCATCGGATGCACCGGCGGGGGGCTCGGCGTGAGCATCACCGTGCGGGTTGCGCTGTCGATCGCTCCCGTCTCGGCCAGGTGGGCGGCGTGCTGGAAGGCGAGCAGGGCGGCGCGGGTGGCGGCGTCGTACGCGCCGGTCGGCGGCGCCGGGTTGCCGAGGCTGGTCAGCAGGACCTGACAGCACCGAGCCGGTCCGCACGTAGAGGTGGGTGAGCCGACCGAGCTGGCCTTGGCGACGATTGCGTTGACGTCGCCGTGTCGGTCTCCTCCGGGAGGTAGATCCACATGGTCAGCTGGTTGCGGGCCAGGCGGGCAGTGCGACTCCTGCCGCCGCGCTGAACCGGGCCAGGCGGGCGATGGCCGCAGTCCCGGTCATGGCCCAGCGTCCAGGTATCCACCACTGGGGTGCGTTTTCCTGCCCGTTCGTGGTGGAGGTCCGAGGAGAAACCGCTCCTTGTGGCCGACCGCCACTCATGTTGTTCGACGGGCAGGATTTCGGCTGGTCGGCGCCGAATTGGCCCAAGGGGAGATGACACAGGGCCTCAGATTCCATAGACCCAACGACATGGACTGGTTCGGTCGGCGGGGTGGGGCGGATGACTTCGCCGACGACGACGACTATTTCGCCCTGCTCCGGGACGCTCTCAACGATCCGGCGCCCCTCGGGCCGCGTGACGAGTCGGGCCGGAGGCACGACCGGAATCGGTCAGGGACGAGTCGTCTGTTCTTCCCGCCCCGAGGGTGGAGTCCCCGGCGGTGCCGTTGCTCCGCCGCGCCCATGCGAAGACGTTGTCGGGGCAGCGGCAGTTCGTTCGAGCCAGCCGTTGGATTCGCAACGCCAGTGCCTTGCTCCTGCCGTCGACCTCGTCGCGGTCGCCCGTCACCTCTAGGGGGCCGCGCTTGTCAGCGGCGACTAGCTGCGGCGGCGAAGAGACGCCTTGACCAGATCCCGGTTGAGCTGGGCGATGGTGTCAAGACCGATCTCTTTGGGGCACACGGCGGCGCACTCGCCGATGTTCGTACAGTTGCCGAAGCCGAGTTGGTCCATGGTCGACACCATGGCCAGGACCCGGTGGTAACGCTCGGGCTGTCCCTGGGGCAGGACGGCGAGATGGGTGACCTTGGCCGCCGTGAAGAGCATGGCCGAGGCGTTGGGGCAGGCGGCTACACACGCTCCACAGCCGATGCAGGCGGCTGCGTCCATGGCTACGTCCGCGGCCTCCTTGGCCACGGGCAGCGAGTTCGCTTCGGGTGCGCTGCCAGCTGGCGCGGTGATGAACCCGCCGGCCTCGATGATCCGGTCGAACGCGGCCCGATCGACGACAAGGTCCTTGATGACGGGAAAGGCGCGAGACCGCCATGGCTCAATCGAGATTGTGTCGCCGTCCGCGAAGTGGCGCATGTGGAGCTGACACGCGGTCGTCGCTCGTTGCGGGCCGTGGGCGATCCCGTTGATGACCATCCCGCACGTTCCGCAAATGCCTTCCCGACAGTCATGGTCGAAGGCGATCGGGTCCTCGCCCGCCAAGATCAGTTGTTCGTTCACGACGTCGAGCATCTCGAGAAAGCTCATGTCAGGACTGATGTCCTTGGCCTCGTAGCTGACCATACTGCCGGCGGCGGTGCCGTTCGGTTGCCGCCACACCTGCAACGTGAGGTTCACTTGTAACTCCGCTGGCTGAGGTGGACGTACTCGAACTCCAGGGGCTCCCTGTGGAGGATGGGCTTGTCGCCGTCGCCCAACTCCCACGCCGCCACGTAGGAGAACTTGTCGTCGATTCGCAACGCCTCTCCGTCCGTGGTCTGGCTCTCTTCCCGGAAGTGGCCGCCGCACGACTCGGAGCGGTGCAACGCGTCGATGCACAGAAGCTCGCCGAGCTCGAGGAAGTCGGCTACTCGGCCGGCCTTCTCCAGCGATTGGTTGAGGTCAGCTCCAGTGCCGGGCACCGTCACGTTCTCCCAGAACTCCTCGCGGATAGCCGGGATTCGGTCGAGGGCTTCGTTTAGTCCGGCTTGGTTGCGAGCCATGCCGCACTTCTCCCATAGCAACAGTCCGAGCTCCCGATGGAAGGAGTCGACGGTGCGCTTGCCCTCGATCGACAGCAGCTTCTCCGTACGCCGCTGGACCTCGCCTTCGGCCGCGATCACCTCGGGTGCGTCGCCGGGCACCGCCGCCAGAGCCGTCTGGGCCAAGTAGTCGCCGATCGTGTAGGGGATGATGAAGTAGCCGTCGGCCAGCCCCTGCATGAGGGCCGAGGCCCCGAGACGGTTGGCACCGTGATCCGAGAAGTTGGCCTCCCCGAGCACGAACAGTCCGGGCATGTTGCTCATCAGGTTGTAGTCGACCCAGAGCCCACCCATCGTGTAGTGGATGGCCGGGTAGATGCGCATCGGGACCTTGTACGGGTTCTCACCCGTGATGCGCTCGTACATGTCGAAGAGGTTCCCGTAACGTTCCCGGATGACGTTCTCGCCGAGGCGCATGATCGCGTCCGAGAGGTCGAGATAGACGCCTCGCCCGCCTGGGCCGACCCCCCGCCCCTCATCGCAGACTTCCTTGGCGTTGCGGGAAGCCACGTCGCGCGGGACCAGGTTGCCGAAGGAGGGGTACTTGCGCTCCAGGAAGTAGTCGCGCTCCTCCTCCGGGATCTGATCGGGCGACCGGGTATCGCCGGGCTTCAAGGGAACCCAGATCCGGCCGTCGTTGCGCAACGACTCGGACATCAGCGTCAGCTTCGATTGATGATCACCGGTCACCGGGATGCAGGTGGGGTGAATCTGGGTGAAGCAGGGGTTGGCTAAGTAAGCGCCCTTCTTGTAGGCCCGCCATATGGCCGTGGTATTGCAGCCCTTGGCGTTGGTCGAGAGGAAGAACACGTTGCCATAGCCACCGGTGGCGAGCACCACTGCATCGGCCGTTTGCGAGCTCACCTGGCCGGTGACCAGGTCGCGCGTCACGATGCCGCGGGCGCGGCCGTCGACCACGATCAACTCGAGCATCTCCGTACGGGGATGCATCTGAACCGCGCCCATCCCAATTTGGCGAGCCAGGGCCTGATAGGCGCCGAGCAGAAGCTGCTGGCCGGTCTGGCCCCGCGCATAGAAGGTGCGCGAAACCTGAGCGCCTCCGAAGGAGCGATTGTCGAGCAGGCCGCCGTACTCCCGGGCGAACGGGACACCCTGGGCCACGCACTGATCGATGATGTTGACCGAGATTTGAGCGAGCCGGTAGACGTTGGCCTCGCGGGCCCGGTAGTCGCCGCCCTTGACGGTGTCGTAGAAGAGGCGATAGATGCTGTCGCCGTCGTTCCGGTAGTTCTTGGCGGCGTTGATGCCTCCCTGGGCGGCGATCGAGTGGGCCCGTCGAGGCGAGTCCTGATAGCAGAAGCAGCTGACGCGGTATCCGAGCTCGGCCAGGCTGGCGGCGGCCGCCCCACCGGCCAGACCAGAGCCGACCACGATGACGTGATACTTCCGTTTGTTCGCCGGGTTCACCAGCTTCATGTCAAAGCGGTGCTTGTCCCACTTCCCTTCGATCGGGCCCTCGGGGATGTGCGCATCGGGCGTCGTGTCGCCCGTGTCCACCCAGCGCATCGCCGCTGGTGCCTCGGGAGCCATGGTCATGCCGGACGCCTCTCTTCCTGCTCAGCTCACGACGCCGGCATAGACGGCGACGGGCACGGAGATGAAGCCCATGAAGATCACCGCGGCCACCAGGGCGGTGACGCGGCGGACGAAGGTGTTCCACCGAGCGTTGTTCCAACCAAATGTCTGGAACATGCTCCAGGTGCCGTGGTAAAGGTGCAGTCCGAGGGCGACCATCATCAGGACGTAGATGAGCGTCATCCACCAGGTCTTGAAGCTCTCCACCACGCTGTTGTAGACGTGTCCTCGTACATACGTGTAGTTGGGGTGGATCGTGCCCCAGGTGAAGTGGGCCAGGTGGAACACGACGAAGAGGGCGATGAACAGTCCGCCCCAGCGCATGGTCACCGACGCCACGTTGGCATCAACCTTGTCGGTGTGGGCGTAACGGACCTGCCGGGCCCGCCGGCTGCGCAGGCTCAGTTGGATGGCACAGACGATGTGGACGAGGAAGGCCACGAAGATCAAGGTGCGCAGGCCCCACAGGAGAAAGGAGCGGGGGAAGATGGGCTCGCCCAGGTTGCGCAGGCCCTCCGCGTACCGATCCAGCGGGTTTCGGCCCAGGAAGATCTTCAGGTTCCCGGCCATGTGGGCGAACACGAAGCCGATGAGAACCAAACCGCTTCCGGCCATCAGCATTTTCTTGCCGATCGAGGTCCGGTAGAGGGGCGCTACGGCAGTGGTCGTCGCCATTCCCTGAGAATAGGGCGCGCTCCTTGGGAAACGCCTAGTCAGAGCCCTACGAGAGTGTCAGCACCTCGCCGGACTGCGGTCCCGGGTTGACGGTGCTGACAGAGTTGCCGGCCATGTCCTTGTACGTCCCGCCGAGGGTGACCGCGACCCCGGTGGATATGGCACCCTGTACCTTCTCCGTCGCGTTCAGCCACTCGGCCGCGGTCCAGGGCTGGCCGGTGGAGGCATTGATCGGCACACCGGTCAGATAACCCGGGTTGGTCGGCGAGGGCCGAGCATGTCGAGGAAGCACCCGTCGTAGCCCGACTGGGCGATGAACGCCTTGCGGTGCTGATCCGGTCCTGCACCCACGCCGGGTTGCTCGGATCCATGGCGAAGTTGCCGTAGCCCGTGGAGGTCACCTGTTTGCCCGAGGAATCACGAAGGTACCAGGTGGACGGGTACGCGGAGCCGCCCTGGCTTTTCTGTGCAAAGGAGGCGTTGACGTAGACGAGTAGCACCAGATTGGGATTGGCGGCCTTCATGGCCCCGACATACTGCTGGAACATCCCGGGGTGGGCCGAGATCACATCGTTGGCCTGGGCCATAGCCACGGCTTGCGCCTAGGTTAGCTGAGCGCTGGTCATGTTTGCCGCAGTGAATCTCTGGAGGGTCCGCCCGGTCGGGTGCAGACCACCGCCACCGCGAGATCTGTTGCGCCGTCGCCGGGTCGCAGTCGGTCGAGACCCCGCACGCCGGCCTTGCACTCGACGAGCGTGACTGCCGAACTGACGGTGAAGCCCGTCCACGAGATGGTGATGTTCTGCAGCTCAATAACCCCGTTAGACGGGACTGCGGCGACCGCGTCGGCCAAGTTTCGCGCACAACGTGACAGGGAGATAAACGGAACATGGCCGGAAGTCTTCGCGCCGATGACGGGCCGCGGGCCGGTCAGCCGATGCGCGCCTCATAGCGGTTGGCGGCCTTGCCGGAAGGAGAGTCCAGGGTCAAATCCAGGACGAGCGGTCCGCTCACATCGGGCATCACCAATTGGATAGTGCCGACTCGCACGCAGGCGTCGGCAGGTACGTCGCCTTCGAACCACCACCGATGCTCGCCGTCCGGCCAGGAGAGCACGGCAGCCACCCGAGCACCCACGAGCGGAGCGCGCAGGTCGCTGACCACATGCACATCGAGCGCCATCGGCTGGCCGGCGCGGTACGAGACCTCGAGCCGATCGGCCACGACGATCACCGGCGCGCACGCCGCCGTGAGCGCGTGAAAGCCAGCTTTGGGAACGCGCTCATGATCGAGCACGGACCACGTGACTCCCGGATGGCCGTCGGCGAAGTTGAACTGACAGAAGCCTCCGGTGGGCCGGTATTTGAGCCGGCGCAGCGTCTCGATGTGGTGCTTGACGATGGTGGCCTGGTACGCCTGGGTGGCGCGGCGCCAACCTTCGAAGGTCGGATGGTCGGCGGGGGGCACGTACCTGTCGAAGTTGGCCTTCTGCACGGCATGGCGCCTTCCGAGGTGATCCCAATCGAGGTCGGGCCAGCGATGCGGCTCGAGGAAGGTGTCAGTCTCGGGCACGGCCTGGGCGCCGAACTCGGAGACGAACCCAGCGAGCACCGGCAACCGAGCCAGTAGGGCCGGCAGATCCCGCTCGCCACCGTGATGCCAGCCGAGGTAGCTGTGGGTGTCGGTTCCCCATGCCGGATGGGGCAGGACACCGGAGTGGGCCACGACCGGGCGGGTGCCATCCGCCTTGTCCAAGGCTCGTTTCACCGATCGATCAAGCACCGTCTTGTTCC
>CAXMLU010000313.1:0-2719 GCA_964194255.1 uncultured bacterium | reverse complement strand
CCCGCCGATGTGGGCGCCGGATCGCGCTAGGCCGGTCTCAGGAAGCCTTGACGAGCGTCGACATAGCCCCTTCCTCTCGGACGCCAGCGGCGCCAGTCATCCGAGGCGGGCTGGGCGTGCCCCTCGTGGCGGCGGCCGCCGTGGTCGGCGGCGGGTGTGCCATTTGGGGCGCCGTGCTGGCCGGCGGCCGGGTTCCCGACCAGCTCGGCCAGATCCTTCGGGCCGTTCTCGTCGTGGCCTGGGCGGCGACGGGGCTGGTGATCACCGCCCGGCGGCCGTCGGAGCGGCTCGGCCCGTTGGTGACCGCCGGAGCACTGGTCGGGGGGATCGGAAGTTTCGCCGCTTCGGTCCTCCAGGCCGATCTCCACGGCCTGCATCTGTCGCCCACGGCGGAAGCCTTTGCCCAACTCGCCCGTCCGCTGGCCATGGCCCTGCTGCCGATCGTGGCCATGCACGTGCTGCTCGGCCTCCCCGACGGGTCCTGCCGGGTGGCCCGGTCCGCGCTGGCCATCGGGTATGCGTTTGCCGTCGCCCTAGGGCTGGTGCTGTGGACGCAGCGGCCATCGCTTCCGCTATGGCCGGTTGCGATCGAGGGAGTCGTGGCCGGCGCGGCCGCGTTTGCCGGCGCCAATCATCGCTACCGCTCGGCCCAAGGCATCGAGCGACAACGCATGCAGTGGTTCGGGTGGGCGCTGGCCGTGGCCGGCGAGGTCAGCATCGTCGTCCTGGCCCTGCGGGTGTTGTCCGGTTGGCCGACGGATGGGCCGGCGATCGCGGCGGTCGCCACTGCCGCCATCCCTATCTCGCTGGTCGTCAGCTCGTCGAAGGTGGTCATCGCCCGCATCGATCGGATGCTGGCGCACACCGTCTCGCTGCTCGGCCTGAGCGGTGTCGTCGTCGTTGTCTACCTCGTCGTGGTCGTCGGTCTCGGTCGGGTGCCGACGCACCAGGAGCGCTCGGTGCTTGTCCTCTCCATGGCCGCTGCGGCCATCGCCGCCCTCTTGTACGTGCCGGCCCGGGATCGCCTGGCCCGCACCGCCAACCGTCTCGTGTACGGCGAACGGGAGGCGCCCGACCAGGTCCTGCGAACCTTCGGGGGCCGTCTCTCGAGGGCCATCCCGTTGGATGAGTTGCTGCTGCAGGTAGTCGAGTCGCTGCGCAAGACCCTTGCCCTACAGACCGCCGAGATCTGGACCGGAACAGAGGGGCGGCTGGAGCGCACGGTGTCGGTGCCCGACTCGCCGGTCATTCACCTCTCGCTCACGCCTGACGAGGAGACGGTGCTCAGCCGGGCGGGAGTGTCGGGGACGGGATGGTTGCGGGTATGGCTGCCGCAGCTGCTCGAGGGTCGAGAAGACGCGACCATCAGGGTGGCTCCGATCAACCACTCCGGCCGGCTCTTGGGGCTCATCGTGGCGGCCCGTCCGGCCGCCGGCGATACCTTCAATCCCGACGACGAGACCATGCTGACCGAACTGGCCCGCCAGCTCGGCTTGGCCCTGCACAACGTCGCGCTCGACTCGGCGCTGCAGGCCTCTCTGGAAGAGGTCAAGCACCAGGCCGATGCGTTGCGGGCCTCGCGAGCCCGGATCGTGGCCGCGGCCGACGCGGCCCGCCGGCAGATCGAGCGCAACCTGCATGATGGTGCGCAACAGCATCTGGTGGCCCTGGCCGTCAATCTCCGGCTCGTCCGCCAGCTGGCCGAGGTCAATCCGGAGGAGGCGATGCAGCTGCTCGATCAACTGGGCCACGATGTCCAGGAGGCCGTGCAGGAGCTGCGCGACCTGGCTCACGGGATCTACCCGCCCCTGCTCATGGATCGGGGGCTGGTGGAAGCGTTGTCGGCGGCCACCGGCCGGGCGGCCATCCCCACGTCACTGGACGGCGGAAGCATCGGGCGCTTCGGGCCCGAAGTCGAGGCGGCGGTGTACTTCTGCTGCCTGGAGGCGTTGCAGAACGCCGCCAAGCACGCCGGGGAGGGTGCCAACGCACGCATCCGGGTGTGGGAAGAGGAGGGCGGTCTGCTGTTCGAAGTCGCCGATGACGGCGTCGGTTTCGAGATGTCGTCGCAGACCCGCCAGGGCGCAGGTTTCGTCAACATGGCGGACCGCGTCGGTGCCATCGGCGGCACCTTCTCGGTCACATCCGCGCCCGGTGCGGGCACGAAGATCGCGGGCCGCATCCCGCTGGCGCCTTAAGCCCGCCCGGGGCCCCAACCCCGCCGCGGCCGTTGATGTCTACGTGTCGTCGGGGCGGTGGGCCTCCCACACCGCCTTGAGCACTTGAGGGCCGAAGTCCTCCTTATTCACGTAGTCGACGGCGCCACAGTCGCGGGCATCGGCCGGCAGGTCCTCGGCGGTATACGTCGACAGCAGAATGATCTTCACCTCGGGATGGATGGCGCTCAGCCGTCGGGTGGTCTCAATACCGCTGATGCCGGGCATGTTGATGTCCATGAGGACGAGATCGGGCTGCAGGCCGGCGACGACCTCCAGCGCTTCCTCGCCACTCGCCACCTCCCCGGCCAGTTCGAAGCCCGGGGTGATCCGCACGACTGACTTGGCGGCAAGCCGAAACGGTAGCTGGTCATCCACGATAACGACAGAGACAACGCGCTCGCCCACTGCCGTCATCCTCCCATGCTCATCGCGCGTCTCCCACGGTGCCCGTACACCCTCGGTGGGGGTACTAACCCCCCCGCTCAGAGAGGAACAGCAGC
>CAXMLU010000312.1:0-2122 GCA_964194255.1 uncultured bacterium | reverse complement strand
CCCGCCAGTCGGGCCAGGAGCACGTCTCGGGTCGGGAGCTCCGCGAGGGCGGCTGCGTCCCTGGCCGACAGCACCTTGGTGCCGAGAAGCCCCCCCTTGACCACCAGGTTCGGATGGGTGCGAGCGAAATCCCGCAGGGCTTTGGCCACGTTGACGGCATCGCCCTCGACGAAGGTGATCGCCGTCGGGCCCTCGAGGAGCAGCTCGACGCCGTCGGCCAGGCCGAGGTCACGGACGGCCAGCCGGACCAGGGTGTTCTTGTAGATCTTGTACTCGCCGCCGGCCTCACGTAACGAGCGCCGCAATCCGGCCAGGTCCTTGACCTTCAGCCCGCGGTACTCCGTGAGGATGGCCGCACTGGCGGAGTCGAAGCGCTCTCGCACCTCGTCCACGACGGCCACTTTGGCCGGCCTCGGGTTCTCCATCCAGTTCACCTCCTCTTCCAGGGGACGCGCGAACACCCTGGAGCCAGGAGGTTCGCCTCGTCGGGTGGCTTCGCGGCCGCAAGCGGCCGACCTGATGTCTACGGCGATCGATTGTCGAGTCGGTGACTGTACTACGCGCCGGTGTCGCTCATGTCTTCGTCGGTGACGCGCAGCCGGTTGGTGTCGATCTTGATCCCCGGACCCATCGTCGACGAGATGGCGACGCCTTTAACGTATTTGCCTTTGGCGGCGGCCGGTTTGGCCCGCTGGAGCTCATCGATGACGGCCCGGAAGTTGCTGAGCAACTGCTCCTTGGTGAAGCTCGCCTTTCCGATCGGCACCTGCACCACGCCCCGGCTTCGGGTGTCGGCCCGGTACTCGACCCGGCCTCCCTTGAACTCGGTGACCGCCTTGCCGACGTCGGTCGTGACCGTGCCGGTCTTGGGGTTCGGCATGAGGCCGCGGGGACCGAGCGTCCGGCCCAGGCGACCCACCTGGCCCATCAGGTCGGGGGTGGCGATGGCCACGTCGAAGTCCAGGAAGCCCTTGGATACCCGGTCCACCAGATCGTCGGCGCCGACCACGTCGGCTCCGGCCGCTCGAGCATCGGCGGCGGCGTCGCCGGCGGCGAACACGGCGACCCGGACCGGCTTGCCGGTGCCGGCGGGGAGTGCCACCGTACCCCGGACCACCTGGTCGGCTTTGCGGGGATCAACGCCCAGGCGCACCGACATCTCGACCGTCTCGTCGAACCCGGCTGGCGCCAGGGACTTGACCAGATCGGTGGCCTCGGTCGGGCCGTAGAGCCGCTGGCGGTCGTACCGCTTGGTGGCGTCGATGTACTTCTTGCCTCGTGCCGGCATTGCTGCCTCCCTCGTGCGGTGTGGGGCCGCCGGTCGAGGTAGGCCGGCCGAGCCCGATGAACAGCGAACTGGTTAGCGGACCGTAATCCCCATCGACCGGGCTGTGCCCGCGACCTGCTTGCGGGCCGAATCGAGGTCGTTGGCATTGAGGTCGGGCATCTTGGTCTGGGCGATCTCGGTGAGCTGGGCGTCGGTGATCGTACCGACGGTCTCCCGGCCGGCCGTGGCGGCCCCCTTCTCGATAGCCGCGGCCTGGCGCAGCAGCACCGGCGTGGGCGGGGTCTTCAGGACGAACGTGAACGACCGGTCCTCGAAGATGGTGATCTCGACCGGGATGACGGTGCCGATCATGGCCTCGGTGGCGGCGTTGTACTGCTTGCAGAACTCCATCGTCTGGACCCCGTGAGGGCCGAGCGCGGTGCCGACGGGCGGGGCCGGTGTGGCCTTGCCCGCGGGAAGCTGGATTTTCACAATGGCGGCGACGCGCCTCTTAGCCATGACTGTCCTCTATACGGGTTAAAGCTTGGCGACCTGGGCGAACTCAAGCTCGACGGGCGTCTCGCGCCCGAAGATGTTGACCAGGACCTTGAGCTTCAACTGATCCTCGTTGATCTCGGCAATGGTGCCGGTGAAGTCGGCGAACGGACCCTCCCGGACCCGGACGCTCTCGCTCACCTCGTACTCCAGGCGGGGCTTGGACTTCTTGGGCCCGTCCGGACCTTCGACCTTGACCTGCAGGAACGTTTCCACGTCCCGCCGGGACAGCGGTGTGGGCCGAGCACCGAGTCCGACGAAGCCGGTCACGCCCGGGGTGTTGCGCACCACGTACCAGGA
>CAXMLU010000311.1:0-1752 GCA_964194255.1 uncultured bacterium | reverse complement strand
GGCATCTTCGCCTTCGGCGACGCCGTCTTTTCCGGTTCCACTGGGGCGACGGTGTTGAACAAGCCCATCGTTGGTATGGCCGTCTGATCCGATTCCAGTCGATGCGAGACCGGCCGGAGCCCCTCCGGCCGGGTCTCGTCGGTCAAGACATGTATCCCAAAGCGAGGTCCGCTGTGAGAACTCATCGAGCTGAAGGCCGAGCTGCCCGTCCGAACCCCAGGAGCGCAGGTTTCGCCGTGGTCGTCCTGGTGGCAGCATCTTTCGTGCTCTCTGGCCCGGCTTCGGCTGCCGGTCATCAAGCCAAGCCGGCCACCGCCGGGCGAACGACGAATGCGCCCGTGGGCACCGACGACTGGCCCATGTTCCATCACGATCAGAACCACGTCGGTGTAAGCGCCGAGACGGCCCTCACCGCGTCCAACGCCTCGTCGCTGAGGACCAAGTGGCAGACGCAGTTGTCCACCGCTGGCAGTTACTCGTCGCCGGCGGTTGTCTTTAACGCCGCCATGGGCAAATCCGTCCTCTATATCGGTGACCAGGCCGGTAGCGGCAAAGGCGGCGGTCTGAACGCCGTCGATGCGGCCACCGGCGCCGTGCTGTGGTCATTTCCGGCGGGCGGCAACATCTTGTCGTCGCCAGCGGTGGTCAACGGCGTCGTCTACTTCGGCACGTCGGGCAACACCAGCCATCGCCTGATCGCCCTCGATGCCGCCACCGGTGCCCAGATCTGCAGCTTCACCACCGACTTCCCCGCCCCCGGCACCTCAGGCAAGATTGACTCGTCGCCGGTGGTGGCCGATCCCGGTGACGGCGGCGGCCCGGTCGTTTACTTCGGCGACAGCGGACCGAAAGGAGTGGGCACTCCCGACCAGGGCGCCTTCTGGGCCATTAACGCCAGGACGTGCGCCCTCAAATGGGAGTTTGGACCGGACTCGCTGGGCCCGACCCACGCCTTCGCCGCCAACCCGAGCGGAGAGTACGCCCAGCCCGCGTTTGCGCACGACAAGAACGGTCAGCCGCTGGTCGTCTTCGGTAGTGCCGACTCGGACGACTCCGTCTATGCCGTCAATGCCAGCACGGGCGCTCAGGTGTGGCGCTTCCAGACGCTCGTGGGCATCGATACCGATATTGGCGCCGGGCCAACCATCTCGGCCCCCGGGGTTAACGGTTCCGCCGATGGGGTGGTGTACGAGACCGGCAAGGACCGTCAGGTCTATGCGCTGGATCTCAGTACCGGAGCTCAGTTCTGGTCTTTCGACCTCAAGACCCTGGATCCCACCAATAAGGGCGACTCGCAGTCGGTGGCCGCTCTGGTGGGCAACGAGCTGGTCGAGGGGTGGGGTGCTGGCCTGGTAGCTCTGAACGCCACCAGCGGGACCAAGCTCTGGTCGGTCGGCGGCTTGCCGACGATGATTTCTTCCCCGGCAATAGCCGGCCCGCCCGGCAGCCAGGTGATCCTCATCGGCGATCTGGGTGGAGACCTCCGCGCCTTTGACCTCGGCGGCAACCAGCTGTTCGACTTGCCCACGGGCGGTCCCGGGGGAATTGGCATCTTCTCGTCGCCGGCCATATCGGGCGGCTCGGTGTACTTCTCGAATGCCTCGACCGGCCTGTTGTACGCCCTCGCGCCGACCTCGGCCGATGGCTACTGGCTGGTGGCTTCCGACGGCGGCATCTTCAGCTTCGGTGGCCGCGCGTTCCTTGGCTCCACGGGAGCGATGGTATTGAACAAGCCGATCGTCGGGATGGCGC
>CAXMLU010000310.1:0-5707 GCA_964194255.1 uncultured bacterium | reverse complement strand
TGTGTATAAGAGACAGGTAGAGATCACCGCGTTGAGACTGGAAGAACGGCCCCTCGTCCCAATCGATACTCAGCCAGGTGAGCGATCGCAGGATGCCGTCGATCCACTGGTCCTGGTTTCGATCTGCGTCCGTATCTTCGATACGCAAGATGAGCGTGCCCCGCTGCTGGCGGGCGTAGAGCCAGTTCCACAGCGCCGATCGCGCCCCGCCCACATGAAACGGCCCGGTCGGAGAGGGGGCGAAGCGCAGGCGGGGACTCGTCACTTCTTTCCATAGTCGTAGAAGCCGCGACCGGTCTTGCGTCCCAGGAGACCGGCCTCGACCATCCGCGACAGAAGCGGTGGTGCCGCGTACAGCGGCTCCTTGAACTCCTCGTAAAGCGATTCCGCCACCGCCATCGTCGTGTCCAGTCCGATCAGATCCGTGAGGGCAAGTGGGCCCATCGGGTGGGCGCACCCTTCCATCATCCCCCGGTCGATGTCCTCGGCCGTGGCGAAGCCCGACTCCAACATGCGTATGGACGAAAGCAGATACGGGATGAGCAAAGCGTTGACGATGAAACCGGCCCGGTCCTGAGAGCGGATGACGTGCTTGCCCAGGACCTTCTCGGCAAAACTCTGCGCCCGTTCGGTCGTGTCCGGGCTGGTCAGCAGCGAGGTAACCAGTTCGACGAGCTTGAGCACGGGCACCGGATTGAAGAAATGGACTCCCACGACCGACTCCGGCCGCTGCGTGGCCATGGCCAGCTTCATAATGGGAATGGACGAGGTATTCGACGCCAGGATGGCGGCGTCGTTTTCCAGCACCCGATCCAGTTGGGCGAACACCTCCAACTTCGTCGGCTCGAATTCGATGACGGCCTCGATGGTCAACTGGCGGTCGGCCAGGTCGTCCATCTCGGTCGTAAACCGCATGCCATCCATGACCCGATTCCGCTCGTCCGGATCGAGCTTCGCCGATCGAACCGCCCGATCGAGGGACGTCTCTATGCGGCGGCGGCCGGCCGCCAGCAATTCCTCATTGACCTCTCGCACGACCACATCGAGCCCGGCCCGTCCGCAGACCTCGGCGATGCCAGAACCCATCAGCCCGCAACCGACCACGCCGACCCGTTCGATCTCCATGACTGCCATGCTCGCGCAGGTCCGGTTACTTGATGGCGAGCGCGTTCGGAGGTGAGGCCACGCCGCTCTCCAAATTGAGTGGGGCGGACGTGAAGAAACAGGCATAGACACCGTCGGCGGCGCAGTCCGCCGCCAGCGCGTCCAGATCCCACAGCTCACCAAGTGGCAGTCCGAGCAGCGGGAGCAAGCTGAAATGGACAAAGACCTCATGTCTGCGCTCCGGGTCGGCGCGGATGGCCGCCGCTTCCGCCGGGTCGGTCATCATGGCGCCCGGTGGCCACACTTCGACCGCCGGGTTGTCTGCCCCGATAGCCGCGATGTGGAGGTCCCAGAGGAGGCGGGCCGTGGCGGTGCCGGGCCGCAGCCCGGGCGACCGGAACTCGCCGGCGGCCAGCGCGGCCCGGGCATCCTCGTCAAGTCCCCGATACCACTGCAACCAGCCGGTACGGAGAAGAAGCACATCGCCCGCCTTGATGGTCACGTGCTGGGCTTCGAGCGTGGCCACGATGTCCTCCGGCTCAATGGCATCGGAGCTGGTCGCGTCCAGCGGGCGGCCCACCGACTCCCGCCATCGGGCGACATCAGCCAGGACGGCTCGGCCGGCGATCCCCCGCCTGGCCCAGTGGTGGATGCCGTGCTCCTCGTCGGCCACGCCTCCGTAGAAGCCATGGGTCAGGTGGCGGATGTGGCGAAACCCGTCCCACTGGCTCGAGCTCTGGGTGTTCCACCCGTCCAGCTCGTCGTCGTGGCCGACCTCACCGCCCAACCAGCTCACCTTGTGCGTGAACGCCGGGCGGCCGAAGAGCGGCGGATCCGGCAACTCAAGCTCCAGATTCAAGGCGAACACCGCGCCCTTCCGCACCCAGGCGGCCGCCGCCAGGATTCGCTCGGGGGTCAGCAGGTTCAAGCAGCCGAACACGTCGTGATCTCCCCACACACCCCAGGAGGAGCCGGGCGGCCGAGCGCTATCCACCGGAAGCTCGTCGTAGCTCGGAAGTTGGTCCCTCATCTGTCCTCCGCTAGGCCGCCTGGTGATAGGACAACGCTCGGCGGGCGACGCTAGTGCGGCGGCGCGTGGAACACTACCGGGATGGTCGAGCTGAACCCGTTCGCACACGAGTTTCACGACGATCCCTATCCGACCTACCGGTGGCTCCGCGACCACGATCCCTGCTACCACAACGAAGAGCTTGGCTTCTGGGCACTCACCCGCTACGCCGACGTTCTGGACGCATCACGGGACTGGGAGATGTTCTCCTCGTCCGACGGGCCAATGATCGAGAAGATCGACCGTGGCTATCTCGACGCCATGCCCATGATGATCGCCATGGATCCTCCCGATCATGACGTGCTGCGGGCGCTGGTGAGCCGGGTGTTCACGCCGCGACAGGTGGCGTCACTCGAGCCCGCTATCCGGTCCTTCGCTGGCGGCTATCTCGACGAGGTAATTGAAGCGGGAGGCGGTGACTTCGTCACCGACTTCGCCTGTCTGCTGCCCATGGACGTGATCTTCACGTTGCTTGGGGTCCCGTCCGCCGATCGCAGGCAGTTGCGCGCCTGGATGGACACGAGCCTGGAGCGAGACCAGGACGATCCGGGGATTCCGCCCCGGGCCATGGAGGCCTCGGCCCAAATGGCCGGCTACTGGTTCGAGATGGTGGCCCGGCTGCGGGTCAAGCCTGGCGACGACTTCATCAGCAGGCTGATCGGTGTCGAGATCGACACCGCCGACGGTGGGACCCGCCGGTTGACGGACCCCGAGGTGGCCGGATTCTGTGCACTGATCGGTGCAGCGGGCAACGAGACGGCCACCAAGCTGCTGGCCAACGCCGTCGTCCTCCTTTCCCGCTTCGCCGACCAGCGGGCTCGTGTACTGGCCGATCCGGCCCTGATCGCGCCGGCCCTGGAGGAAACCTTGCGGTACTGGGCGCCCTCGCAGTATCAGGGAAGGACGGCCGCGCGCGAGGTTTCCCTGCATGCCCGGACCATCCCGGCCGGCGATCGAGTCATCCTGGTCAGTGGTTCCGCCAATCGCGACGAGAGGGCGTACGAAGACCCCGACCGTTTCGATGTTGGCCGGAGCTCGAGTGTCATCGGTCTCGGATTCGGGTATGGCGCGCACTTCTGCATCGGCGCCGCGCTCGCCCGCATGGAGACTCGGATCGCATTGGAAGAGTTCTTGCGTCGGGCGCCCGACTACGTGATCGACGAGGGCGGGTTGCAGCGGGTCCACATGAGCAACGTCCACGGTTTCGAACACGTGCCGTTCCAGGCCAAACGTTGAAGCCAGCGCCCTTCGCCTATCACGCCCCGACGTCGATCGCCGACGCGGTGGCGCTGCTAGCCGGATACGGCGACGATGCCAAAGCGCTGGCCGGCGGACAGAGCCTGGTGCCGATGCTGGCCCTGCGGTTGGCTCGCTTCGACCACCTGGTGGACCTGAACCGAGTCGACGAGCTCCGTGGCGTGACCCGTCAGGGTGAGGACGTCATCGTCGGAGCCATGACCCGACAGGCGGTCGTGGAACGCGACCCGGTCGTCGCCAACGTGGTCCCGTTGTTGGCCCGCGCCACACCGCTGGTCGGTCATTTCCAGATCCGCAACCGGGGAACCGTCGGCGGCTCGTTGGCTCATGCCGATCCGGCGTCCGAGTACCCGGCCGTGGCCGTCGCTCTGGGCGCCACGTTCGACATCGCCGGTGACAACTCCGGCGGCGAGGCCGGCACGACGACCCGTTCGGTTGACGCGGACAGCTTCTTCGTCGGTACGTGGCGGACATGCGTCGAGGCCGACGAGCTGTTGGCCTCCATCCGCTTCCCGGTTTGGAAAGGGCGGTGCGGTTTTGCGGTCGAAGAGATCGCCCGCCGGGCGGGCGATTTCGCTCTCGTCGGCGCCGCATGCGGCATCGGCGTAGACACGGATGGTGCGGTCTGCAGGGCGGGTATCGGGCTATTCGGTGTGGGCGCCACTCCGGTACATGCGTCGGTCGCGGAGGCGGCGCTTCTGGGCCAGACGCGGCGCGACGTGACCGAGGAGGTGCTGAGAGAGATCGGCGATCTCGCCGTCACCGATCTCGACCCCCCTGACGACATTCACGCCTCGGGGCGATACCGCCGCCAGGTTGCATCTCGTCTTGTTGCCCGGGCATTAAGCAGGGCCCTCGAGGAGGCGGCGGATGCATGAGACAGAGGTGAACGTCACCGTGAACGGTGAGCACTACCGCTCGGTGGTCGAGGCGCGAAAGACGTTGGCCGACTTCATCCGCGAGGACTGCGCATTGACCGGCACGCACCTTGGTTGCGAACACGGAGTCTGCGGAGCATGCACGGTGCTGCTCGACGGGATGGCGGTGCGTTCTTGCTTGATCTTCGCCATCCAGGCCGACGGCGCTGAGGTCACAACGATCGAGGGATTGGCACCCGCCGACGGAGGGCTCAGCACCGTGCAAGAAGCATTCCGCCAGGAGCACGGGCTGCAATGTGGCTTCTGCACGCCCGGGTTTATCGTTTCCACCACTGCATTCCTCCGGGATCACGCCGACCCGTCCGAAGCCGAGGCGCGCGACGCCCTATCCGGGAATCTGTGCCGATGCACTGGCTACCAGGGCATCGTGCGAGCGCTGATGCGCGCCGCGTCGGAGCTTAAGCAGACGACGCCATGAGCCTCACTGCGGGGCGCTTCATCGGCCAGTCCGTCAAGCGGAAGGAGGATCCCCGGCTGGTCACGGGCCATGGTCGCTATGTCGATGACATCGTCGTATCCGGCATGCTGCACTGCGCATTCCTCCGCAGCGATTTTGCCCGGGCGCGAATCGCTCGCCTCGATATTTCGGCCGCGGCCGCGCTCGACGGCGTGCACGCGGTGTTGACGGCCGGCGACCTCGAACCTCTGGTGAAAGGGTCGATGCTGCCCACTATGTTTGCGAGTGGGACCCTCGGTCGTTCGGCGCCCCTGCGCCCACTCGCCACCGGCGACGTCCGTTTCGTCGGCGAACCGATCGCCCTCGTGGTCGCCGACTCCCGCTATGTCGCCGAGGACGCGTGCGATCTCATCGAGGTCGACTACGAACCGCTAGTGCCGATTGTCGACTATGAAACGGCGGCTGGACATCTCGATCGAGTCCACCCGGAATTCGACTCTAACGTCCATTCGTCCCTGGCCGTACCTCGCCCCGAGCTTGACGAGGTGTTCAAGCGAGCCGCCCACGTGGTGACGAAGACCTTCCGTCAGCAGCGGCAGACCAACGTCCCCATGGAGACACGGGGCATCGTGGCCCACTGGGATGCGTATGGGGATCAGATGCGCGTGTGGATGTCCAGTCAGAACCCGCACGAAGTGCGGCTCTGCTGCAGCCGCATCCTGGGCATACCGGAGAATCGGGTGCGGGTGACCCAGGCCGACGTGGGCGGAGGCTTCGGCCAGAAGTTCTTCATGCCGCGCGAGGAAATGGTCTTGGTGCTTGCCTCCTACCGGTTGGGGCGGCCGGTGAAGTGGATTGAGGATCGGCGGGGGAATCTCATCGCGGCCAACAAACCCCTGGCCCGCCCCGTCCCCTTGTCCGCTCACCCCCGCCAGCACCGAC
>CAXMLU010000309.1:0-1506 GCA_964194255.1 uncultured bacterium | reverse complement strand
CAAGAACATCGTCGCCATCAACAAGGACCAGGAAGCTCCGATCTTCTCGATCGCCGATCTCGGCGTGGTCGGAGACGTGCACAAGGTCGTGCCCAAGCTCATCGAGGCCCTGAAGGCCCGCGGGTGACGCCACTAGGCTCGTGAGCATGAAGGACACCGTGTGGCGTAACTGGGCCGGCAACCAGCGATGCGCGCCGACCGCCGTGGAGCACCCGGGCACCGAGGCGGAGCTGGTGGGCCTGGTCAAGACGGCGGCGGCGGCCGGTCACCGCGTCAAGGTGGTCGGTGCCGGTCACAGCTTCACCGACATCGCCTGCACGGACGGCTACCTGCTGCACCTCGACAACTACGGCCGCGTCCTGTCCGTCGATCCCGACGCCAAGACGGTCACGGTCCAAGCGGGCATTCCGCTCACGGAACTCAACGACGAGCTGGTGCAGCGCAATCTGGCCGTACCCAACCTCGGCGACATCGCCTACCAATCGGTGGCCGGTGCGGTGTCGACCAGCACCCACGGGACGGGGGCCAAGATCGGCGGCCTGGCTACGCAGGTGGTCGGCTTGGAGTTGATCACCGCCGACGGCTCCGTCGTGGTGGCCAACCAGGAAGAGGAGCCTGACGTCTTCGCCGCCGCCCGGGTCGGACTCGGCGCCCTCGGCATTCTCTCGACGGTCACGTTGCAATGCGTGCCGTCCTTCAATCTCCATGCCATCGAAGAGCCGATGCGGCTCGACAGCGTCCTCGCCAACCTGGACGAGCACGTGGATGGCAATGATCACTTCGAGTTCTTCTGGGTGCCTCACACTGGCTGGGCCATCACCAAGCGCAACAACCGCACCGACCGGCCGGAGGGCGGCCGCAGCCGCGCCAAGTTCGCGTTCGAGAAGATCCTCATGGAGAACATCGCCTTCGGCGCGGTGTGCCGGCTCGGTCGTATGCGTCCAGCGTGGATCCCGCGGCTGGCCCGAGCGTTGCCCAGCACGGGGGGCAGCGAGTACGTCGAGCGCAGCTACAACGTGTTCGCCAGTCCGCGCTGGGTGCATTTCGTGGAGATGGAGTACTCCATTCCTCGGGCGGCCTGCGCGGAGGCGCTCGGGCGGCTCCGGAGGTTCTTGGACGGTAGCGGCCTCACCATCAGCTTTCCGGTGGAGGTGCGCTTCACCGCCGCCGATGACATCCCCCTGTCCACCGCCACCGAGCGCGAGTCCTGCTACACCGCCGTCCATGTGTATCGCGGCATGCCGTATGAGCAGTACTTCCGGGGGGTCGAGGCCATCATGGACTCGCTCGGTGGGCGTCCGCACTGGGGCAAGATGCACTACCAGACGGCGGCCACGCTGGCGCCGAAGTATCCGCAGTGGGAGCGGTTCCAGTCGGTGCGTCGCCGTCTCGACCCGGACGGCCGCTTCTCCAACCCGTACCTGGAGCGGGTGCTCGGCCAGTGACTCGATGACTGAGCCCGCTCAGACGAGCGGCCAGGGGTAGGGCCGGCCCGATCCGGGATCC
>CAXMLU010000308.1:0-1833 GCA_964194255.1 uncultured bacterium | reverse complement strand
CCAGCCGGCTCATCGGGCTGGCGTCCGTCGTCCCCCGCCGGTAGTACCCGGCGATGGAGGCGAGCACGGCCTCGGGCAACTCGCCCGTGCGGTGCCGGAGCACCTGAACGTCGAACATCAGGTCGAACCAGAGCACCGCCAGCAGGAAGCCGGCCCCAGCGCTGACGACGGCCGGCAGACGGGTCAGGGTCCCTCGCTGACAGACACCGCGCCGTGGGTCACCGTGCCGCCTCGAGCGTCGCCGCCGCCAGAGCGAGAGTGGCGAGGGCGACACCGCGGGTCGCGGCGGTGTTCGCCTCGGACTGTCCGATGCCGAGGTCTTTGGATTCGTTGATGGCTTGCAAGGCCAGCTTGTCGTACTCCTCGGAGGTGAAGGTCATGGCGCTGAGCGTAGGACCTGTTGGTTCGCGCCGGCCGTACCTGTGTCGTGCTCTTCGGGGCAAGCCCTCATCGCAGGGGCCAGCTGGGTCCCACCGCAGCCGGCCCCCGCACGAGCGATCGTTCACGTGGCCACTACGGCGCTGGCGAGGACCTCGAGGTGGTGAAGTCGGAGATGTTCGACCGTAGCTGAGCCGAGATGGTAGGTGAGCAGATCGGGACTGTTCGTGATGAAGATGCGATCGCCGCGAGGCGACCAGTCGATACGACTCGGTTCGGGTGTGGATGCGGTGACGGGCCCGAGATTGAGGCGCCCGCTGGCCAAATCGATGATGCCGGGCGCGTAGGCGAAGTCGCTCGTCGGGCTGTTGACGCACCAGGTCGAAGCGACTTTGGTCCCGTCGGGGGAGATGCTCCAGCCCGCGCCGCAGGGCTGGGAACTGGCGGGAGTGACGACGCGGCGATCTCGGCCCGTGGAGACGGTGGTCAGATGCACGATCTGAACGAGATTGGAACCCACCGTGACCGAGGGGATCGTTGTGTCCTGCCACCAGACGACCGTGTCGCCCATGGCGGCCGCGGGCTGCCCGGCGGACTGCGTGGTGATGGTACGCACCGTTGTCCCGGACGCCGGGTTCCACACGCTCACGGTGTGGCCGTCCGAGGAAACCAGGACGAGCCCGGCGTCGATGGCGGCCCGCAGGAAGGACCCCGCTGGAAGGGTCGCGGGCCCGGCGAGCACGTGGACTTGGGCGTCGACCTCGATCACCGAGCCGTCGAGGCGGTGCAGCCACACTCCGCTGGGATCGACTGCGGGCACGGCCTCAACCGCATCGCCGAGCAGGCGGGGAGGTCCCTGGAGGTCCTGGGGGATCGCCCACTCGGCCGCCTCGTTGGCGTTCGCACCGCCCAGCACGACATAGCCACGGCGGACGATTACCGTCGAGCTTCCGAAGAGGGTAACTGCGGCGGCCGGGGCGGCTGGGTTGATCCGGTTGGCGTCAATATCGACGAGCAATGGGCCGGCGCGGCTCGACACGACGATCGTGGTGCCGGTTGGCCCGTCCGCGATTCGGTTGAGGGCGGCCAGAATTTGGTCCGCGGACCGGTAGCGGGGAAGTTCAGGCGGACGGCGCGGGCGAAGGCCGACACGACGAAGCTCAGCGTCGAGCAGCACATTGGCTCTGTCGATGGCGACCACTGTTGTCAGGCTTCGGTCCCGGGGCGGCAGCCCGAACGGGACCGGCGAGGTCGAGTACCAGTTGGCCACCCGGTCGAGATCGTCGGCCTGACCGGCGGCGGCGTGGATCATGGCGGCGCGAACTTTGGACAGCGGGGGGTCGGCCACGAGTTCGGCGTGCAGATCGCGCCGGATGGACTTCAGGCGGCTGACTTCGTCTCGGTAGAGGCTGGCGGTCCCGGCTCGCACCCGCGCTTCGTCGCCGGGAGCGGCGG